>CAIXIP010000242.1 GCA_903919535.1 uncultured Bacteroidota bacterium
AAAATAAAATAAGAAAATTTTTCAGCAGGAACATTTTCATCTAACATTAATAGTATAGGCTAAGTTAATAAGTCTTTTAGAATGGTCAGTATTATTTCTTAAATCTCGAATGTTTTGCTGTTTAATATTCGGCCACTTTTAATACATAGCCTACCAGTTATGCTTAATTCGGGCCACTTATAAAGTTTGAACTTATATTGTTTTAAGGCGATACTAAATTTGAAAAAAAAAAAAATTTAATAGTTCAATTAACTCAATTATTTAAAAATAAAAAGGTGAAACATTTTTATCTAACTCTTTGCAGAATTTTAATCCGGTCAGTTCTTTTTATCTTTTTAGTTTTAATTTGTTTTGAGGGAAAAGCTCAGTGTAATTTCACATTAAATATGAACGACTCATATGGAGATGGTTGGGATGGAGCATTTATTACTGTTTATATTAATGGTGTATACTCAGCCGATTATTCCGCAGCAGGTTCAGGTTCAATTGCAACAGTTGCTCTTCCTACAGGATCAACAATTTCCTTTTCTTATACTGCCGCTTCATATGAAAATGAACATTCTTACAACATAGTGTTAAGTGGAGCAAATGTATATTCTACTGGCTCAAATCCTCCTACAGGAATCATTTATACTTATAGTTGTTGTGCTTCAACTTCTGCCCCAAGTCTTGCCACCATACCAAGTCCTGCCAATGCGGCTAATGGTGTAAATCCTTGTACAGTTATTCACTCCTGGACTGCCCCTACGAATTCGGGATGCAATGGAGCAACTTCTTATGATCTTTATCTAGGCAATTCATCCCCACCACCATTTTTTAAAAATGTAACTTCCCCAACAATGGATGCGCCTAGTGCATTATTGGATAATACACTGTATTATTGGAAAGTAGTGCCGAAGAATGCATCTGGAAGCGCTGTTGGTGCGCTAACATGGACTTTTACTACAGGGGTAACAAGTAATTCTTCATATTGTTTTACTGGTAATTCATTTAACTCACCTGAATATGGAACAAATTGTGTTACAGTTACACCGGAAGTGAATGGCCAGTTAGGGTGTATTTGGAACAGAGGGACCATATCCTTTGCATCTGAATTTGATTATTCGTTAAATGTATATTTTGGCAATAATATAAATGGAGCGGATGGTTGTGCATTTGTTTTTCAAAACTCACCACAAGGTGTAACAGCTTGTGGTAATCCGGGGGGTGAGTTAGGTGCTGGAGGTATTGCAAATGCGGTTGTAATTGAATTTGATACATATGATAATGATGGAACATATAACAATGACTTGGCGTTAGATCATACAGCTATAGAAATAGATGGAAAGCTTGTGGGAGATCCAAGTTATACAACTAACCAAGCGCCTTTAGCAGGTCCCGTTCAAGCGCTATCTAATGGCGGGAATCTTGATGATGGAGCTAATCATTTATTAAGAGTAACGTGGACACCACTCACAACTACTTTGAAGGTTTATATTGATAATAGTTTGAGGCTGTCAAAAGTATATGATTTTGTTACAAATGTTTTTGGTGGGAATCCCAATGTAAATTGGGGATTTACGGGTGCAACGGGAGGGTTGAATAATCTTCAATATTTTTGCCCAATCAACATGCCATTACCGATTGAACTATCAGATTTTTCATTGAATTGTTCAGGAAATCAAGTAGAGGTAAAATGGACAACAGCATCTGAAAAAAACAATAATTATTTTACAATTGAAAGAACGACAGACGGAGTTAGTTTTGAGCGATTAACAGATATTGAGGCTGTTGGAACAAGTTCACAGGCAAATAGTTATTCATGGATTGATAATCACCCAATAAATGGAAATGCTTATTATCGCTTACGTCAAACAGATAATGATGGGACATCTAAAACCTTTAATATTGTTTCTGTAACATGTGATGAGCAAAATACGGGGGATTTAGAAATAAAAGATGCGTCACTTAATTCAACCCTCCTTTCATTTAATTTTTCAACTTCATATCAAGGGGTGCATCTAATTAAAATGTATGATGCGATGGGAAATCTATTAGAATCGGAAAATAAGTATTTTTTAAATGGAAATAATACAGAGAGTTTTGATGTTTCTAGATATGCTGCAGGTATTTATCTTATAAATGTAGAAAGCAATTCTAAAACAGCATTCAAGAAAGTAATGATTGTGAAATAAGGTAATTAGTGTGTGTGGCTTTATTATGTTTTGTAAATGAAGTTTTATTCAGCTTTTTGCTCCTCGCCATTAACCCATTTTTCTTTTGACGGATTTCCTTTTTCATCGTACACGATCCAGTCTCCATCTTTTTGATAATCAATCATAGCTTTGCTGAATTTCATTGTGCCTTCGGCCTTTATGCTGCCATTTTCGTAATATTCTTTTTTGCTGTAAATTTTTCTTTTAGGGTCGATAAGTTCAAATAATTCTTGAGGTTTTCCATCTTCCAAATAGGATTTTCTTTGAATTAAGTACTCCATGCTTTTTGTATTTTCTTCTGTATATTCAATCTGTCCGTTTGCATAATAATCTGTCCAGATTTGTGGACTTCCTTCATAATACGTAATGTCGGATTTGATTTTTCCATCCGGATAATAAATTTGCATATGACACCTTTTAAGATCGGTAACTTTAAATTCCCTTTCAACATTGCCATTTTCGAAAAAATTCTTGTAAATTTTTAAATAACCATCTTCGTAAAATCCTTTATGTATAATTTTCCCGCTTTCATAAATATCCTGGATCCAACCTTGACAAGCATACCCCTTTTTATCATTACGCACAGAATCACCGCCTGTTTGAAAATTCAATTTTTCATACATGGTAATTCCATAGTCAGGATCTACAACTTTAGCTGCATTATATTTTGTGGATTCTAATAATTGACCAGAAAATTGTGCAATCGAAAACTTTATTGAAATAGATAAAATAAAAAGGAGTAAATACTTTTTCATCAATTATTATTGTAATCGCTTGTAATTTTCTGTGAATATATAAAAAATAAATAAAATGGGAGAATGAAAAAACTCCACTTTTGAATATAGAGTGGAGTTTTTTTTAAGGTTATATAAATTAGTGAATTCCTTTTTCTGAAAGATATCGTTCTGCATCCAAAGCACCCATGCATCCACTGCCAGCAGCTGTAACAGCTTGTCGGTAATTTTTGTCCTGTGCATCACCAGTTGCAAAAATGCCTGGGATGTTGGTTTTGCTGCTACCGGGTATAGTTTGTATGTATCCTGTTTCATCAAGATTTAACCATCCTTTAAAAATATCTGTATTTGGTTTATGTCCGATTGCTACAAAAAATCCCGTAATAATTAATTTACGTTCTTCCCCTTTATCATTTAGAATTAAAGCCGATTCAACACCTTTTTCTCCCACTATTTCTTTTGTATGAGAGTTATAGATTACTTCAATATTGGCAGTGTTTGTAACACGATGTTGCATCGCTTTCGAAGCACGCATTTCACCTTTACGAACGATCATGTATACTTTATTGCAAAGTTTTGCAAGATAACAAGCTTCTTCAGCAGCAGTATCGCCAGCGCCAACAATAGCTACATCTTGTCCTTTGAAAAAGAATCCGTCACATACAGCACAGGCAGAAACTCCATAGCCATTTAAACGCTGTTCTGATTCAAGACCTAACCATTTAGCTGATGCCCCAGTTGCAATGATAACAGAATCGGCTGTAACTGTAGTTTTTTCATCTATTATTACTTTATGAATTGGTCCGGTAAAATCAACTGATGTTGCCAATCCCCAGCGAATATCAGTGCCAAACCTTTCTGCTTGTGCCTTAAAATCTTCCATCATTTGTGGACCATGCGTTCCATTAGGATACCCAGGGAAATTTTCAACTTCTGTTGTTGTTGTTAACTGACCGCCAGGTTGTAATCCTTGATACATAACAGGTTTCATATCAGCTCTTGCTGCATAAATCGCTGCTGTATATCCTGCAGGTCCACTGCCAATGATAAGGCATTTGATATGTTCAATTTTCTCAGTCATAAAAATGTTTTTTAAATTTTTTGTAAAATTACTATTTGTAATATATAGCCAATTGTTTTTTTATTTTTTTATTTCAATGAGCATAAAGAGTATCATAACTGGCGCCAAAGCCTGCCCAAATACCCAATTGTTCTTTCCCTTCAGATGTAATGTTACCTAATATGGTTACAGGTGAAGCAAATGGGTTCCCGTTTGTCCCAACAGACTGTTCAAAGGTTTCATAAAAATTAGTACTGGCATGATCTATGGAGCAAAATTTTACAAT
Organism: uncultured Bacteroidota bacterium; assembly: GCA_903919535.1. Classification (GTDB taxonomy): domain Bacteria; phylum Bacteroidota; class Bacteroidia; order 2-12-FULL-35-15; family 2-12-FULL-35-15; genus 2-12-FULL-35-15. The sequence continues at coordinate 4,276 of CAIXIP010000242.1, forward strand.
AATGGTATCACCTATTTTAAAATAACCTTCTTCACCTGTAGGTGTTACTGTTGGATCTATACCTGCATCTTTAAAGAAATCAAATGTTTTTCCATTAAAAAATTTATCATCTTGTGTTGATCCATATGGAGCAACAAAACGTCTATCGAATCGCTCACGTTTAGAATACCATTTATAGCCATTGCCTAAGGCTGATGGGTCGGTTAAACGAGCTCCAATATGTCCTAATCCTAAACTGTCGTGTGGAATTCGCTGAACAAACCAAAGAGAATCTAAAGCAATAGGTGTTGGAATTGTAGTGGTTGATGTAAATGTTTTTCCATCTGCAATTACCGTTAAGTTATACGTTTGTCCTGGAGTACCAAAAATTGTATGTCCTTTGTATAGCACAGGAATCGATGCTGTAGAATCAATAAATAGAGTCAATGAATCTGTCAATAATCCATTTGTGACATATACTTTTGCATTTAAAATTAGATAATCAGTTAGTGAAGTACCGCTTATAGTTGAAAATAAAGGATTATTTCTGGTGATAATTACTTCAGCAGTTTTTCCGTTTTCAATACTTCCTTCAATCACTACTTTTCTTCCTTCCGAAGGAAGGTTTATTTTAATGTCTTCCTCACAACTCGAAAGGAGAGCTAATAAACTTATTCCTATGTAAAAATATTTTTTCATTAGAATCGACCTCATTGATTAAAATTTAAAATTCCATGTTATTGATGGCAAAATCGGAAATAGATAAACTTTTTTCGCTTTTATAATTAAGTTCCCTTCATTTGCACTTCCTTCATTTGCAAAATAAATAATATAAGGATTATGTCTATTATATACATTGAAAACGCTAAAATTCCAGCTTGATTCATAATCTTTAAAGAACCTTGTCGGTATTCTGATATCCTCAACTGTAACTTTATCTGTTAGTCCAAAACGTTTTAATACACGTTGCTTTCTGCGTTCAATGTGTCTTTTTCTATCAGGTGTATAAGTGGCAGAAAGATCCAAGCGATGGTATGCAGGCATTCTGAAACTATTTCTATCACCATATTCATAAGTTATATTCCCATCAATAATGTAATATGATACAGGTACACTGATAGCATTGCCTGTGCTATAAACCCAAATTGCTGAAAAGGTTAGTTTTTTATTAAGATCATAACTTAATACTAAAGAAGCATCGTGTCGTCTGTCATATTTTGCATAAAATTCCTTCCCTCTATTAAGATCGGGAAATGTTCTTTTGGTATAAGATAATGTATAGCCAATCCATCCATTAAATTTTCCGATTCGTTTTTTTACAAAAAATTCGGCACCATAGGCATGTCCTTTCCCAAAAACAAAACTATTATCAGCATTATCACCGATATCATTTCCTGGAATTGTACCATCTTTATATTCGATTTGATTTTGCAGATCCTTGTAATAAATTTCAACGGAAGTTTCGAAAGTGTTGTCTTTAAAATTCCGGAAGTATCCCAATGAAAATTGATTCCCTTTTTGTGGTTGAACACGCTCAGAACAAGGCACCCATGTGTCAATTGGAAGCGTTACAGCTGACAATGAAGCTAAATGGATGTATTGTAAGTTATATGTATAAGAAGCTTTAATAGATGATTTTGGACTTAACTCATAACGAACATTAACCCGTGGTTCGGGACCGCCATATTGTTTAACTTTTTCATTTTTACTATAATGGATTGTTTGTGTTGTTTGGCCACTAACAGGATCTTTTATAAAACGATCAAATGGCCCTACCTGAATAAAATAGCCATAGCGTAAACCGGCATGAATTTTTATTTTATCGGTAACGTCAAAATCATCAGAAAGATAAACAGCCATTTCATGTGCGTATTGTTTTTTCGTATTTGCAATATCGAAAGTAACATCGCCTTGTCTAGCCGATGCGCTAAAAGGAGTAAATGTATGGTTCACATAATTTAAACCGAATTTTACTGCATGGCGAATTGTGGGATAATATCCGAAATCAACCTTCCCATTCCAATCACGAATACCTGTAAATAATTTTAATTCAAAACCACTTTCCCCAGCTCCAAAAGTGAAATTATAGTCGCTAAAAATTGCAGAAGTATTTACAAATAATTTATCACTGAAAAGGTGATTCCATCTAATTACCCCAGTTGAATTACCCCAGGAAACATTCATTTTAAATCCGCCAGTACTCCCTTTAAAATTCATAACATCGCGACCAAAATAGCCGCTGGCGAATAATCGATCTTTGTCGGAAAGGCGGTAATTTACTTTTGCATTCAGGTCATAAAAATAATATCCGGAGTGTCTTAATGAGGAGCCTGGTTTTGCTAAAGGTTTTGCTAAAACATCAATATATGTTCTTCTTCCTGAGATGACGAATGATCCCGTGTCTTTTTTTATAGGACCTTCAATTGTTAAACGTGATGAAATTAAACCAATTCCGCCTTGAGCGTGATATGCTTTATTATTCCCTTCTTTCATTGCGATGTCGAGAACAGAAGCAAGTCGTCCACCATATTGTGCAGGCATTCCACCTTTAATAAGATTAATACTTTTAACGGCATCACCATTAAATACGGAAAAGAAACCAAGTAAATGTGACGCATTATATACTACAGCTTCATCTAATAAAATAAGATTTTGATCTGGACCACCACCGCGAACATAAAATCCTGCATTTCCTTCTCCAGCAGATTTTACACCGGGTAATAATTGGATGGTTTTTAAAACATCTACTTCACCTAAAAAAGCAGGTATCTTTTTAATCTCTTCCATATCTAGTTTCACAGAACCAACATTTGTACTTGAAACATTTTTGTCGCTTTTTTCTGCTGTTACTTCTACTTCTTTGGCATTTATTATTGTAGGTTTCAAATCAACATTAATGCGAATGTCTTTATCCAGATTAATTTCCTGTATAAAATCAGCATAGCCAACATAAGAAACTACAATATGATAGGTCCCTTTTTCAACAGTTATGGAATAAAATCCATATTGATTTGTATTTCCCCCTTTTAATAATTCTTTTATATACACATTTGCGCCAATACTGTATTCTCCATTTGAGGCATCTTTTACATATCCGCTAATGGTATATTTTTGCTTAGTTTGTGATTTTAATATGGAAGTTGGTGCGAGAAAAAGCAGAATTAAAATGAAAAAGGGATTTAGGATAATATGTTTCATTACGAATCTTTGAATTTGAAAATGCCCCCAAAACTAAGGGAGATATATCTGTATAAAAAATCAAAATTAAATAAAATACGGCTAAATAAGGTGCAAAACTATGGAAACATTTTTTGATTTGAAAGTTTCCGTTGCTTTAAAACAAAAATAAATCCGATAAGATGTTTTTATCACTTATCAATGTCAATTAAAACTCTATTGAGGAGATTTTATTTTGTGAAGCTCTTAATATATTTTAAAAGTCTAACGCACCTTCTAATACATCAATTCTTTCAAGGAATGTCATGCAGTTATTAATGTAAATATCTGCAGCAGGAGATTGCTCTATAGCAACATCATTTAAAAGCCTTGTGTTATCAAAAACTTGACCTAGTTCCATAAATTCCAGATATGGGTCGAGTCCGGCAAATAAAATTCGAAGACTTCCTGAATCTGCAAATGCTTTTTCCCAATAATCTAGATAAACAGGATATTTATATAATTCGCTATCGGGTTGTAACCTGTTTCTTGTCCAGTGCTTCATTTGGTTTAAGATAGGCTTGTGAACAAAGTGAAAAGGTGGAAGATCAGTGAAATACGCCTCTAGATTTTTTGTTACCTTATATGCGGTGGTTGCAGCAGCAGCACCGCATGAGATATGATAAACGGAATGATTTCTTTTTGCAAAAAGCAATTTAATAATTGCTTCGGTAGCATAATCTACAGGAATGATGTCTAATAAAGCATGTTCATTTGCCGGAATAAGTCTCAACTGATTAATTGTGGCTACAGCCCATAAAATAACCGGAGAGCGAGGAGTTACCTTTCGGCTGTCGCCCATAATGATTGATGGACGAGCAACAAGTATTTTTTCTTTTGGCAAATGTTTGTGTAATAAAAGTTCACCATGCATTTTAGTGTAGGTGTATTTTACTAAATGATTTGCTTGCAGGTTTGGTGATTCATCTTCGTAAATAATCCTGTTTTTAATATCTTTTCCACAAATGGTAGCGGTTCCGATATATAAAAAAGTGCTAAGATGAGGCAAGGCTTTAGCCCAAAGGAGAATTTTTTCCAAGCCACCCATGTTTGCTTTTTCAACCATGTCGTCATAAATGCCCGAAAAGGAAGTGTTTGCAGCTGAATGGATTATTACATCAACATCTTTTATTGTTTTATTTTCAATAAGTGAAGCAGATAAGTTTTCGTCAAAAAGATCGCCAAGCACAGGAATTATCTTTTTTCTATCGAAAAAATCGTTTCTCAAATTAAAGATCTTTTCTAAGCGTAAAAGAACTTCTTCTTCCGAGGAAGATCTTATAAAACAGTAAATCTTATTTACTTCACTTAGTTTAGAAAGACTTACAAGTAATTCTCCTCCAACAAATCCCGTTGCGCCTGTTAAAAAAATATTCATTCTATAATATATGTTGTTAATTAATCAAAAAGTTCTAATCCAAGTATACCAAGTATTATTAAAATCAATGATATAATTTTCACTGTCGAAATTGATTCATGAAAAAAAACAATTCCCAGCAGGGCAATTAATACGATGCCGGCACTCGCCCATATTGCATAAGCAATACTTACCTGCATTTTTTCAAGTACAAAAACTAATGCCGCTAAACTTATTCCATAAAATACAAAAACAAAAATAGAAGGGATTAGTTTTGTAAATCCTTCAGCATATTTCATGCAAATAGTCCCTAGCACCTCAAAAACAATACCTAGCGCAAGTATCAACCACTTCATACTTTTTTATTGTTTTCGGAGTAAAGATGATATAAATACTAAATATTATACTACTTACAATTAATTAAAAACAATAAAATTTTCTAGTTTTTAATCAATTGTTCTTTTACAAATATAACTCGATTTTTTTAAAAAAACCGATTTTTGAAAATTAACAAAATTTAGTAATAAATATCAATATTCCTTAATTTTTTTAATAAGCATGGTACAAACAAGTTTCAGTAGTAAAATCATATCTTTACATCCTAATCAATGATTTATTATAAAAATGGATCTAAGTAAATTAAAAAAGCGACCAGCTTTTCCTTTCGAAACAATAGCCGTGGCAATTTCTTTTTCGCCACGTTGTCCGTTAATTTTATCTGAAGCGAAAAGGATTTCAGATATTTTGGGTGCAACATTATTGTTGTTACATATCGGAGAAAAAAATATTGAAAAAGAGCAAGAGTTGGATGATATGATGGCAAAAGTTGGACTCGATAGCAATGAAAGTCGTGTTATTTGGATGGAGGGCGAACCTGTTGATACAATTCTAAAACTTTGTAAACTAAATATTGTAGATCTATTAATAATTGGTGCGCTTGAAAAAGAAAATTTACTAAAATTTTACATTGGGTCTATTGCACGTAATATAAGCAGAAAGGCAAAGTGTTCAGTATTATTACTTACTAATCCGAGTGCAAGCGAATTTAAATTTAAGAAATTTGTAGTCAATGGAGTTGAAAATCCCAAGACAGTGCATACTATCAACGCATCAATATATCTTGCAAAAAAATTAAATGTAAAAGATATTACAATCGTGAATGAAGTAAATGTTCCGGGCATGGCAATGGCAATGGCTGAGGATAGCACAGCTCCTGAAGCTAAAGAGATACGAAAAAATTTAACCGAAGAGTCTGAAGGGCAAATTCAAGAAATAATTAAAAATGCTGACATTGGCGATATAAAACTTACTTCAAAAATTATTAAGGGCAAACCGGGGTTTGCTATTAGTAAATATGCTAAGGATAAAAAAACTGATCTGCTGATAATAAATTCGCCTGATACTCATCTTCGAATACTAGATAGAATTTTTACACACGATATAGAATTTATATTAGCCGACCTTCCTTCTAATTTATTAATTGTGCATTCAAGGATCTGATTTGTATGGTAAAACTTGCACATAACGAATTAATTGTATTGTTGCTATCCATCAGTGCAATGCTTATTATTTCCCGTATTGTTGCCGAACTAGGAAAAAAATTAAAACTTCCTGTAGTGATGGGTGAGCTAATTGTGGGTATCATACTTGGTCCTACAATTTTTGGAATGCTTAACCCCGATTTTTTTAATTATTTATTCCCTCGTACAGGTAATGTTCCAATTGCAATGGATGGAATTATTAGTTTGTCTGTGATTATGTTGCTTTTTGTTGCCGGAATGGAAGTGCAGCTTTCTGTGGTTTTAAAGCAAGGGAAGGTGGCAGTTTATACCAGTTTATTCAGCATGGTAATACCTTTTTTTACCGGCTATGCTGTTGCTTGGTTTTTTCCTGAAATATTTTCAATTAGCACTGAGCCACACGCAAAATTTTTATTCGCATTATTTTTTGGTACAGCATTATCCATTTCTGCTTTGCCTGTCATAGCTCGTATTTTAATGGATATGAATCTATTTAAAACAAATATAGGAATGGTTATCATTGCTTCTGCGATGTTTAACGATTTGATAGGCTGGCTCATATTTTCTTTTGTATTAAGTTTAACAAATGGCAATAAGGTGGAGCATATGAATATTGGTTATACCATACTTTATATAATTGGTTTTGGTTTATTCATGCTCACTATCGGAAAAAAAATAATTGATAAAACACTGCCATGGATGCAAACAAAACTTTCGTGGCCGGGTGGTGTACTATCAATTTCTTTGGGAATATGTTTGTTATCGGCAGCATTTACCGAAAGCATTAATATTCATGCAATATTGGGTGCCTTTATTGCCGGAATTGCATTTGGAGACAGCGTTCAACTAAAAGAGCAAGCGAGGGAAATTATTCATCAATTTGTAACTAATTTCTTCGCGCCATTATTTTTTGTTTCTATCGGATTGAAAGTGAACTTTATTGAAAATTTTGATCTGCAAATCGTTCTCATCGTATTAATTCTTGCATATGTAGGGAAAGTATTAGGAGCCTTTATTGGTGCTCGTATTGGCGGCATGAGTAAAAATCATTCCCTGGCTGTTGGTTTTGGAATGAACGCACGTGGCGCTATGGAAATTATTTTAGGAACACTGGCTTTAAATGCCGGATTAATTTCAAAGCCAATATTTGTCGCATTAATCATTATGGCCTTAATTACAAGTATTACCAGTGCTCCTCTGATGAAGCGATTTATAAATAAATAGCTTGTCATAATTTTCATCAAAAAATAGTTTCATCAAAACAAGTATCTTTGATCAAATTTTATTAAAAAAAGCATGAAAAAGGAACAACTGACAATTACATTTACTGAATTCGAATCTGAAAATGAACTTAGTAAAGAAGAACAACAACTTCTTCAAAAAGCTCGTGCTGCGAGCGATCTTGCATATGCCCCATATTCAAATTTTCATGTTGGAGCTGCATTGCTTTTAGAGAACGGTGTGATTGTAAGTGGAAACAATCAAGAAAATGTGGCCTATCCAAGTGGGTTATGTGCTGAACGTGTTGCTATTTATGCAGCGGGTGCTAGTTATCCAGATGTGAAAATAAAAGCCATTGCTGTTACTTGCAAATCTGAACAGTTTCATGTTTCTGAACCTCTTTCTCCTTGTGGCGCTTGTCGACAAGCGATTTCTGAATATGAAATGCGATATAAATCAAATATCAAAATGATTCTTGCTGGTGAAACAGGTAAAATCCGTGTAATAGACAGCATGGCTGATTTACTCCCATTTGCATTTAAAGCGGAAGAGTTGAAAAAAAACAAAAGCTAATTTTATTGTTTTTTCTATTCTGAAAATTAAAATCTCAGACACATAACTGATTTTTATATTAAATTTGTCGACATAAAAAATGACGAGATGGGAAAAGTTGCAAAAAAAAGTAATAATACTGCAATAATTGAAAAAATGTCGAATACTAAATTTAGTAAAGAAACATACCTAAATTGGTATGAATCGATGCTGTTAATGCGCAAGTTCGAAGAGAAAACAGGACAGTTATATATCCAACAAAAAATTCGTGGTTTTTGTCACTTGTACATCGGGCAGGAAGCCCTTGTTGCTGGTGCTGTTTCTGCCATCCGCAAGGAAGATAAAATGATTACCGCTTATCGCGATCATGCTCATCCAATTGGTCGTGGACTGCATCCAAAATATGTAATGGCCGAAATGATGGCAAAAGTTACAGGTTGCTCCAAAGGAAAAGGTGGTTCGATGCATATTTTTTCAAAAGAATTTAATTTTTTTGGTGGACACGGTATTGTTGGGGGGCAAATTCCTTTAGGTGCAGGAATCGCCTTTGCAGACAAATACAATGGGAACGATAATGTAACACTTTGTTATATGGGTGATGGAGCGGTGAGACAAGGTGCTTTGCATGAAGCTTTTAATATGTCAATGCTTTGGAAACTTCCTGTGATATTTATTATCGAGAACAATTATTATGCAATGGGTACTTCAGTAGAACGGACTTCCAATGTTCATGATTTATGGAAATTAGGATTAGCCTACGATATGCCTTCATTTCCTGTTGATGGAATGCAATGCGAAACGGTGCATGATGCAATTGCTTCTGCTGTTGAAAATGCACGAAAAGGAAATGGACCAACTTTGTTAGAGATGAAAACATATCGCTACAAAGGTCATTCGATGAGTGATGCACAAACCTATCGTACAAAAGAAGAGGTGGAGGAATATAAAAAACAAGATCCTATCGAAAGAGTTTTAACAATCATCAAAACAAATAAATATGCGAACGATTCTCAAATTGAAGCAATTGAAAAAAAGGTAGAAGATATCGTTACCGAATCGGTAAAGTTTGCTGAAGAGTCGCCATATCCAACGGCTGATGAGCTATATAAAGATGTTTACACACAAGAAGATTACCCTTATATTATTGAATAATTTATTTATATTTTAAAGAATGGCAGAAATAGTTAGAATGCCCAAATTGAGCGATACAATGACTGATGGTGTTGTCGCAAAATGGCATAAAAAGGTTGGTGACAAAGTAAAATCGGGTGAGTTATTAGCCGATATAGAAACTGATAAAGCAACCATGGAGTTTGAATCATTTCAAAATGGAGTGTTGCTATATATTGGTGTTGAAACAGGGAAGACAGCTCCCGTTGATTCCATTCTTGCTATACTTGGTAATGCAGGTGAAGATGTTTCTGCATTGATAGCCGAAGAAGAAAAAAATAAAGTTGAAAGCGCAAAAGTTGGAACGCCAAAGGTTGATGCTCCTTCCCCAAAAGTTGAAGTAAGGACTACTACTAATCAACAACAAGCAACTCAAATACAACACCAAGCAATAAATCAACCTGCACCAGTAAAAAGTAATAGCGAAAGAACACGCATTTCTCCTTTGGCAAAAAAAGTTGCTGAAGAAAAAGGGATTAGTGTAAATGCTTTGAGAGGAAGTGGAGATAACGGTAGAATTGTAAAACGCGACATTGATAATTTCAGAACTATGTTGGGTGGAGCAACTCCATTTGTTGGTGAAGAAAGTTATTCGGAAGAAGTAGTTTCGCAAATGCGAAAAACCATTGCTCGTAGATTAGCGGAGAGTAAATTTTCTGCTCCACATTTTTATTTAACAATGGAAATTGAAATGGATGAAGCCATTAAAGCGCGTGATGCTATTAATATGATTTCAGGTATTAAAATTTCTTTCAATGATATGGTGATCAAAGCGGTTGCAATGAGTTTGAGAAAAAATCCAAAAGTAAATTCATCATGGTTGGGAGATACAATCCGTTACAACAATCACATTCATATTGGTGTTGCAATTGCAGTTGAAGATGGATTGCTTGTTCCTGTGGTACGTTTTGCTGATGGTAAAACATTAACGCAGATTGGACTTGAAGTGCGTGATTATGCTGTAAAAGCTCGTCAGAAAAAATTACAACCAAGTGATTGGGAAGGAAACACATTTACCATTTCAAATCTTGGAATGTTTGGTATAGATGAGTTTACTGCGATCATTAATCCACCCGATGCTTGCATTTTAGCGATTGGCGGAATTAAACAAACTCCAATTGTTAAGGATGGAGAAGTTGTTCCAGGTAATGTTATGAAAGTAACCTTGTCTTGTGATCATAGAGTAGTGGATGGTGCAACAGGTGCAGCATTCTTACAAACATTAAAACAGAATTTAGAAAATCCGGTTTTGATGTTGGGAGCAAATTCAATCTAAACAAAGAAATATATTTCCCTAAAATAAAAAAACGCTCAAAGAATTTTCTTTGAGCATTTTTTTTGAAAAAAATATTTAATTAATTCAAATAACTTTTCGCTCTCTCCAATTCTTTCATTCACTCCCTTGTGAATTAGTTTTTTGTGCTTGGACAATGATTTCATCATTCACTTTTGATTGCTTTCTTTTTCATATTATTGGACATAATTTTTACATTTGAACTTTGATGATTTCATTTAAATTTTATTTTATGAAAAAAATTTTACTCTTATTTTTTTGTTATGTTTTGTTAAACGGGTGCAAAAAGGACATGCCCGAGCCATTAACAAATACTTCTGTTAACTCCACATTTGGCAATAAATACAAAGAATATTATATCACATTTTTTACAAATAGTTTTAGTAGCCCGGGAGCAATACCAGTAACTTTTAATGGGGCCACAGTATCAATTACATATGCATATAATTATAATCCTGGTTGTAGTGCATTGGGTTGTCCAACTTTTACGGTTCCTCCAGGGACCTATTCATATTCTGGCGGATTTGGAAGCCAAACAGGAACAATTGTTACTGGGGCGAGTCAATGCATTACTATTTTGATTAATTAACATCTTATGAAAATTATTAGTGTGCAGTATTTTAGAATAATTTTAGCAACATTGTTGCTTGTGTGTTTTATGAATAGCTTTTTGAATGCAAGTAATTCAACTGGTTATTTAGTTAAAAGTACAACACCTAAATCACTTCTATTAAAAGACAAAGCAGATTCTTTTTTGGAAAATGGAACGAGATATTATTCATATAGCCCAGGTATATATGCTCCTTTTGGAATAATGTTGGGAATTCAATCAAAAGTATTTGGAATATATTGCTCTGGGCGAATCAATAAAAATGTATTTAAAAAGGCTGGACAATATTATTTTGAAGGAACTAGAATTAGTGATCATTCTTTAAATTGGAAATATAACGATGAGAAAATGTATTCTAGGTATGAAGCTAATGTTGGACTTATGGGCAAAGTTTATGAAAAAAAAGATCGATTTAGTTTCATATTATATTCGGGTATTGGCGTTCTAAAGCCAAGATATATGTATTCGTTCACGCAAGTAGGATTGAATAGTATTTCAAAACAACAGTGGGTCTTGTATAAAGAAATAAGCAAATTGTCTATCAATACTGAGGCAGGTTTTATTTTTCTTATTAAACAATCGATTAGCTTTAATTTTGGCTTATCTGGCATTACCAGGAAACATGAAAGAATGATTACTTTCGGGATAGGTATCAGTAAACCGAGGAGTGTAAAATAAAAAAACCGTTGTTAGTGCATTCGCCAACAACGGTTAAATTAGTAAACTTGATATTTTAATTCAAATAACTTTTTGCTTTCTCCAATGCTTTTGAAATGCCTTGCGCATAAGTTCCTCCAGCAGTTGCATAGAACGCTGCACCACCACCGCCTCCTTGTATTTCTTTTCCTAATTCACGAATGATAGTTCCGGCATTAAATTTTTTATCAGCCACTAAGTTGTCTGAAATAATAATTGATAAACTTGGTTTCCCTTTTACTTCAGCGGCAAGAACCATAAATAGGTTGTCAATTTGGTTTCGCAATTCAAATGATAGATCTTTTATAGCATCAGCAGAATCTAATTCAATTTTTTCAGCAATAAAGTTAATACCATTAATGGATTGTTTTTTTGCTAGCAATTCAATTTTCAATCCTTTCGCCTTCTCACGAAGCATTTGTTCTATTTGTTTTTGCAAAGCAGAATTATCATCAAGCACACTTTGTAAACTTTTTAAAACATCTTTCGGGTTTTTCAACAATGCTTTTACTTCATTTACCAATTCAATTTGTTGATTGAAAAACTCTTCCGCTTTAACCGAAGTGATAGCTTCGATACGTCTAATTCCTGCTGCTACCGCTCCTTCTGAAGTTATTTTAAACAAGCCGATTTTCCCTGTTGCAGGTACGTGAGTTCCACCGCATAATTCAATTGAATAATTTTTATCGAATTCGACTACACGAACAACATCACCATATTTTTCGCCAAATAAGGCCATTGCGCCAGCTTTACGGGCATCATCAATTGGCATTTCATTAATATTTGATGAAATGTTCTCTCTGATTTTATGGTTTACAATGGATTCAATTTCTGCAATTTCAGCATCCGTAACTTTCGAAAAATGTGAAAAATCGAAACGCAGATATTCATCATTTACTAATGACCCTTTTTGTTCTACGTGAGTTCCTAATACCTTACGTAATGCCGCATGCAAAAGATGGGTTGCACTATGGTTGTTTTCTGTTAGTTGACGTTTTTCTAGATCTACTTTTGCAATAAATGTATGTGTGAAATTTTCTGGAAGTTTATCAGCAAAATGAATGATGATTCCATTCTCTTTTTTTGTGTCGCTGATATTTATTTTTTCATTTGCAGATTCTAATGTTCCTTGGTCACCAACTTGTCCGCCACTTTCCGCATAGAAAGGTGTATTGTCTAAAACGATTTGAAATTGTTCTTTCCCTTTTGCTTTGACTTTACGGTATTGAATAATTTTCGCATCTGCTTCTTGTTTTTCATAGCCAACAAAAACTCTTCCTCCTTCATTTGCAATTCGTCCTTCAACTAATATCCAATCTCCTGTATCAATTGATGTGGCAGTTCGCGAACGATTTTTCTGTTTCTCTAATTCTACTTGAAACTCTTTTTCATCGATACTCAAACCATGGTCTCTGGTAATTAAAGAGGTTAGATCGAGCGGAAAGCCGAAGGTGTCATACAATTCAAAAACGGTTGCGCCATCAACAATCTTTTTATTTTCCTTTAATAAATTCGAACAAACATTTTCAATACGTTTTATTCCATTTTCTAATGTTCTAAAGAATGATGTTTCTTCTTCTTTAATTACTTTTTCAATCAATGACTTTTGCGAGATCAATTCAGGAAAAGCTTGTCCCATTTGGTTGGTAAGCACATTTACCAATTGATACATAAAGGGCTCTTTTAAATTTAATGACTGATATCCGTAACGGATCGCACGTCTTAAAATTCTTCTGATCACATAACCGGCACCTGTGTTAGAAGGTAATTGTCCGTCTGCAATGCTAAATGAAATTGCACGAATATGATCTGCAATAACACGCATGGCAATATTGATGGTTAATTGCGACTTACTTGTTTCTGCATTTTCATTTTCCGATTTGTATTTTAATCCTGATAATTCTTCTATTTTATTTAAAAGAGGAGTAAATACATCTGTATCATAATTTGATTGTTTTTGCTGTAAAACACGCACCAATCGCTCAAAGCCCATTCCTGTATCAACGTGTTGCGCAGGTAGTTTTTCTAAACTTCCATCTGCTTTACGATTGAATTCCATGAATACATTATTCCATACTTCAATCACTTGAGGGTCATCATTATTTACTCTGTCCGCACCACTTATTTTTGCTCTTTCTTCATCACTTCTCCCATCATAATGAATCTCTGAACAAGGCCCGCAAGGTCCCATATCGCCCATTTCCCAGAAATTGTCTTTTTTATTTCCACGTAATATTCTGTCTTCGGGTACAAATTGTTTCCACAGATCATATGCTTCCTGGTCAAAGCCTAATCCATCATCAGCGCTACCTTCAAACACTGTAACATATAAGCGAGATTTGTCAATTTTATAAACTTCTGTAAGTAATTCCCATGCCCAGTTGATAGCATCTTTTTTAAAGTAATCGCCAAAGCTCCAGTTACCAAGCATCTCGAACATGGTGTGATGATATGTATCAACACCAACTTCTTCCAGATCATTATGTTTACCGCTAACGCGAAGACATTTTTGAGTGTCAGCAACACGAGAAAACTTGATAGGAGCATTTCCTAAAAATAAATCTTTGAACGGTGCCATACCACTATTGTTAAACATTAGCGTTGGGTCATTCTTTACCACCATTGGCGCAGAAGGCACAATGTGATGTTGTTTTGACTTAAAAAAATCTAAAAATGTTTGACGTACTTTACTTGATTCCATATTATTATTTCAAATTTTGAATTTTCGAATTTTGATTTTTTTAACAAATACTTCCTTGTTTGAACCTAAATTCGGATTGCAAATTTAGTTTATTTGCGTAAATTCGCATTGCTTGAAATAAAGAATTAATGAGCAAGATCCAATATAAATTTAATACCAAGTCTTTAACTTACGAAAAAATCACTGTTTCCATTCGAAAAAGAGTGTGGCAATTTTTGTCATACCTTGCTACAGGAACTGTTTTCGCTACGATTACCATTTTTATTGCCTATAATTATTTTGATTCTCCAAAAGAAAAGCAACTTAAACGCGAAATATCCGAGCTGAATTTGCAATATGAACTCTTAAATAGTCGTGTGACTCAGGTTAATGAAGTATTGAGCGATATACAGGAGCGTGATAATAATGTATATCGTACAATTTTTGAAGCAGAGCCAATACCTGCAAGTATTCGCGAAGCTGGTTTCGGGGGAGTTGACAGATATAAAGCTTTGCTGGGATATAATAATTCCGAGTTGATGATTGAAAGCACAAAACGGATTGATCAAATAAGTAAACAGCTTTATATCCAATCAAAGTCATTTGATGAATTAGCAAAATTGGTTAAAAGTAAAGAGCAACTTTTGGCTTGCATTCCTGCAATTCAGCCAATATCAAATAAAGACCTTAAACATGTTCCATCAGGATATGGCTGGAGAACCGATCCTATTTATAAAACGGCTGAATTCCATCCGGGGCTTGATTTTACCGCTAATACAGGAACAGAAATTTATGCTACAGGTGATGGTATTGTTATTACTGCAGATGCTGCAGCTCAGGGGTATGGAAACCATGTGGTGATAAGTCATGGGTTTGGCTATCAGACATTATACGGTCATATGAGTAAAATTGCTGTAGCAATTGGAAAAAAAGTAAAACGAGGTGAACTTATTGGTTATGTTGGAAGCACAGGGCGTTCAACAGGTCCGCATGTTCATTATGAAGTAATAAAAAGCGGTGAAAAAGTAAATCCGATCAACTTCTTCTTTAATGATCTTTCTCCGGCTGAATATCAGGAAATGATAACATTAGCATCCCGACCTTCTCAATCTTTCGATTAATGTTTTTCAAAATAAATTTATGACTAAAAAAGCAATAGGCTTTTATACCGCAACTTCCATTGTTATTGCCAATATGATTGGTACAGGCGTTTTTACAAGTCTGGGATATCAGGTGTTGGATATTAAAAATGGAAGCAGTATTCTATTACTATGGATAATCGGTGGAATAGTTTCGTTGTTAGGAGCTTTGTGTTATGCTGAGATAGGAACTACATTTCCTCGTTCGGGTGGAGAGTACAATTATTTATCAAAAATATATCATCCTGCAATAGGATTTATGTCTGGCTTTGTTTCCTCAACAGTTGCATTTGCTGCACCAGTGGCTGCAGCAGCATTAGCTTTAGGGAAATATTCCAACAATGTATATGCTGTTGATCCAAGAATAACCGCAAGTATTGTTGTGAT
This sequence comes from uncultured Bacteroidota bacterium, assembly GCA_903919535.1. GTDB lineage: Bacteria > Bacteroidota > Bacteroidia > 2-12-FULL-35-15 > 2-12-FULL-35-15 > 2-12-FULL-35-15. The sequence goes on from CAIXIP010000242.1 coordinate 20,097, forward strand.
AGGCTTAACTCTTCTTCATGCTTTTACGATTAATATTGGAAGTAAATTTCAAACCATTTTTACGGGTATAAAAGTTTTGCTTATCGTTGTGTTCATTGGATGTGGCTTCTTTTCTGGTCATACCGGTGATACAAATTTTATATTTAATTCAACAACTGTAGGTGATGTTTCAACTGCAGCATTTGCAATTGCATTGTTTTTTGTTTCCTATTCTTATTCTGGATGGAATGCGGCATCATATATTGCTGGTGAAATTGAAAACCCACAACGTAATTTACCAAAATCATTATTGTTTGGGACGGCCATTGTAACGGTCCTTTATGTATTGTTAAATTATATTTTTTTATACACAGCTCCAATCAGTGAATTAGCTGGAAAAGATGATGTTGGTTTTGTTTCAGCAACTTTTATTTTTGGAAGTTTAGGTGGAAAAATTATTTCTATTACAATCGCAATTTTGTTGGTTTCGTCTGTAAGTTCTATGATTATTGCAGGTCCACGTGTTTCTCAAACAATGGGAAGCGATACAAAATTATTTTCGTTTTTAGGGAAAAAATCAAAAAATGATACACCGTTTAATGCAACTATTGTTC
>CAIXIP010000243.1 GCA_903919535.1 uncultured Bacteroidota bacterium
GCATATGTTTTTGCAAGTATACTGTTTATATTAAGTTTAGGAGGTTTATCCTCACAAGAATCAGCAAAGCGCGGTGTATTTTATGGCATTGTAGGTATGGCTATCGCTATCCTAGCAACGGTTCTAGGAGCAGGCGTACATGGTCAGGTTTATATTATTGTAGCAATTGCAATTGCATCGTTTATCGGTATATTGTTAGCTCGTAAAGTTGAAATGACATCAATGCCGCAGTTAGTAGCTATCCTACATAGTTTTGTTGGATTAGCAGCTGTATTAGTTGGATTTGGTTCATACCTAGATCCTAAAACTCAAGCATTAACTTCTTCAGAACACACTATACATTTAGTGGAAGTATTTATTGGTGTCTTTATTGGTGCTATTACTTTTACAGGGTCAATTATTGCTTGGGGTAAATTAGAAGGCAAAATCATGAGCAAGCCTTTGTTGTACCCAGGAAGACATGCTGTAAATATTATTTTACTTATTTCTTGTATCGTTCTGGGAGTAATGTTCGCAGGACAAGAAGGAACCGATGGTTTATTATACCTATACATCATGACAGCTATTGCAGGTTTTATTGGTGTAATGCTTGTAATGGCAATTGGTGGTGCAGATATGCCGGTTGTAGTTTCAATGTTAAACTCCTACTCTGGTTGGGCTGCATCAGCTGCAGGTTTTATGTTAGGTAACGATTTACTAATTGTTACTGGAGCATTGGTTGGTAGTTCAGGTGCAATTCTTTCTATCATCATGTGTGAAGCAATGAACAGGTCATTCATCTCAGTAATACTTGGAGGTTTTGGAGCTGTTGCAGCCAGTGGAGACGCAGCAGCAATGGAGGGAGAAGTTACGGCTATGAATCATGAAGAAGTTGCTGATCTATTGAAAGAAGCTAAATCGATAGTTATCGTTCCTGGATATGGTATGGCTGTTGCAAAAGCTCAATATCCTATTTATGATATGGTTCAAACATTGCAAAAAGCAGGTAAAAAAGTTAGGTTCGCTATACATCCAGTTGCTGGTCGTTTACCTGGTCATATGAATGTGTTATTAGCAGAAGCTAATGTTCCATACGATATTGTAATGGAAATGGACGAGATAAACCCCGACCTGCCTGATACAGATGTAGTAATGGTGATTGGTGCAAACGATGTTGTTAATCCAGGAGCGCAAGATGATCCATCAAGTCCTATTTATGGTATGCCAGTAATTGAGGCGTGGAAAGCTGAAAAAGTAATTATAATGAAACGCTCTATGTCTGTTGGTTATGCTGGTGTAGAAAACCCTTTGTTCTACAAACCAAATGCAGAAATGCTATACGGAGATGCTAAAGATAGCGTTGAAAAGATATTAGGATTTTTAAAGGCCTAATTAACAGAAAACATAATATCAAGAAACGTCCCACTTTTTGTGGGACGTTTTTGTTTAGATTTGATTGTAATTATTTCAACAAAAAATATGGGAACACTATCATACAAAGATTTCAAACTAAATAAAGTATTCGATTTCGGATACATGGTTTTATCTGAACAGGAAATCATTGATTTCGCAACATTTATTGATCCGCTTGATTTTCATACAAACAAAGAAATTGCGGAGAGAGGAATTTTCGGAGCCCTCATTACAAGCGGACCACATTTATTTTTTCTGTTCTATAAAACACATTACGTCCCCTTATTCAAAGACACCATAATTGCCGGACTAGAAGTTAATAACTGGAAATTTTTAAAGCCCGTTTATGCTAATATGAAAGTGTTTTGCAAAGTAACAATTGCAAGCATGAAACCGAATAAGGAAAAAAATCGTGTGACTGTTAAATGGCACTTTGAATTTTTAAATGAAAAAGACGAGCATTTTCAAATGCTCGACATGACAGTTCTTCACAAGATGACTGATGACAAAAAGAAAATAAATAAATAAAAATCGCTGTCAATCAAATTAGACTGAAGTAGGCGTGAGTAATTCGGTACGAATTAAATCACTGCCTCTTCTTTGCTAAAATCATAATTCGTATAATCAGTAATCACATTGTAAACAGTATCACGTTCGATTGGTGTACGATTAACTTGTTTGATCATTTCAACTAATTGCTGTGTCGATAATTTTGGAATTTGATCTTCAGCTCCTGCCATGGAATAAATTTTTGTAGTATCATCAATAGTTCCATCAATATCATCTACACCAAAAGAAAGAGAAAGCTGTGTTGTGTTTTTTCCAATCATTGGCCAATATGCTTTCAAATGATTGAAATTATCAAGAAATATTCTTGAAACAGCATAGTTACGCAAATCTTCAATTGTACTAACTTCAGGAATATCACTCATTTGATTTCCTTTGTTACGAAATTTAAGTGGTATATATGTATTAAAGCCCTTTGTTCTATCTTGTAATTCGCGTAAACGATTCATGTGATCGATGCGGTGTTCAAATGTTTCGATGTGACCATAAAGAATTGTTGCATTCGAAGGCATTCCTAATTTATGAGCTGTTTCATGCATTTCGAGCCATTCGGCAGAAGTACATTTATCATCACATATTTGAGTGCGAATTTTCTCATCAAAAATTTCGGCCCCTCCACCAGGTAATGAATCTTGTCCGTGATCTTTTAAAATTTGTAACCCTTCAGCATAACTTACTTTTGCTTTCTTACACATATAACTCAACTCAACAGCAGTAAAGGCTTTTACATGAATATCAGGACGAATTGTTTTTATATTTTTTATAAGATCTGCAAAATATTGCAAACCCATTTTTGGATGAACACCTCCAACAATATGTACTTCGGTCACAGGTTTTCCATTATAGCTACGAACGATATCCAATATTTCATTATCGGTCATTTCCCAAGCATCTTCTTTTTGTTTTAACAAACGTGAATATGAACAAAACTTACAATCGAACACACACATATTGGTAGGCTCTACATGGAAATTACGATTGAAATAAACATTATTCCCATTTTTCTTTTCACGAATAAAATTTGCCAATACTCCTAAATACCCTAACTCTCCTTTTTCATAAAGCAAAACGCCTTCCTCCATAGAAATGCGTTGATCATTATAAACTTTTTCAGCAATGGTTTTTAATTCTTTTGAGATATTTGAATCCAACAGTATAGAAGAGATTGATTGATTTGTCATGTCTTAATTTTTAAATATGTTCTTGAAATAAGCGTTCTTATTAATGGAACAAAGGTACTAAAATTACGAACCAAGTATTAGTTATATGATGAAATACAGGATTATTTTTCACTACTTTTATAGCAAATTATGAGTCAGAAAAAAATCCTTTTAGTTGAAGATGAAGAACATCTTTTAAAAACAATTAAGTTAAATCTGGAGCTGGAAAACTACGCAGTAACACCTGCAATTAACGGAATTGAAGCACTGAAGGAATTCCGTAAAGGGGTTTTTGATGTAGTGATATTAGATGTTATGCTTCCTGAAATGAGTGGATTTGATGTGTGTGAAGAAATCCGAAAAGAAAACACCAAACTTCCCGTTTTGTTTTTAACAGCTAAAGGCTCAAGCGCTGATAGAATTCAAGGACTGAAACTGGGAGCTGACGATTATTTAACAAAACCATTTAATCTCGAAGAATTATTATTGCGTGTCCAAATTCTTATCAAACGCAGCAGTCCTGCAAAGGAAGA
>CAIXIP010000244.1 GCA_903919535.1 uncultured Bacteroidota bacterium
AGACAACCGCTATACTTTCATCAATCTGTTAATTCTACTACTATCAAAAATACACCATTCCTATACCTTTAACATAATTTCTGAAACTAAATGAACAGCAATTCAGTATATTTGAAATTATAATTCGCTTAAATTTTTTAAGGAACATATGCCCAAGTTAAAAACACATTATTTCATACTCCTTTTTATTCTACTTTCTGTCAGATTGATAGCTCAGCCAATTGCTGATTCTACCGATGCATCTCTAGCCTATATCAAATCCGGAAAAATAAAATTAGATTCAGCCAAAATTCGTTCAAAAAATAATGATATCAAAACAGCAAATAAATACGATTCTGATGCTATTAAAGATTTCAAAAAGGCAATCAAAATAAATCCAAATACGTATACCCCCTATTATTTATTGGGAATTGCTCAATCAGGAACATCTGATTATAAAACAGCGATTTCAAGTTTCACTAAAGCTTTAAATGTTGATTCCACATTATGTGACGCCTTTCGTGAACGAGGACTTGCGCAGGTTGCACTTGGTAAAGACAAAGAAGCATTTTCGGATTTTAGTACAGCTTTAGATAAGAATATTGAGGATGCCGAATCGTTCTACCAAAGGGGAATGTTAAAAGCAAAAAAAAGGGACATTACCTCTGCGATGGCCGATTATGCTCAAGCACTTGAATTAAAACCAAATTTCGCAGATGTATTCCTGAAGCGAGGTATTCTATTTTATAGCGTAAAAAAGGATTATGTGCTGGCATTGAATGACTTTAACAGCCTACTTGAGGTAAACCCCGATAACAATGAAGGGTATTTATGGCGCGGAAAAACCAAATTTAATGGATACGATTATAAAGGTGCCGAAAAAGACCTTAGTAGATATCTAGATTTTGAACCTGAAAATGTGGATGCTTTAATCACACGAGGTGCAGCCAGATTGAGTATCAATGATTATTCAAATGCAGTTCGTGATTTTGATGAGGCTATTAAATTAGAGCCCAAAAACTTTATTGCATACATGAATAGAGGAACAGCAAAAGGTGCTATGAAAAACTTTACTGGCGCCTTAGAAGATTTGGATATGGCAATTGAACTGAAATTTGATTATTCATCAGCCTATATTAACAGGGCTGCTGTTCGTTTTGCATCCGGTGACAAAAAAGGTGCTTGCAAAGACCTTGAAAAAGCGGATAGCCTTAACAATGAAAAAGCTTACGAACTAATGAAAAAATATTGCAAAGAATACCAATAATCGCTCCTGATACTTTATTCTGTCCCACCTTTCTTTCGTAATTTTTTCCGTTTATCCTTCCAATAAATGGTATCATCCTAAACTTCTGTATTATTTAAAAATCTTCATTACTTTAGAACTTCAAAAAATAAATTTTTTTATGAGAAAATCAACAATGCTCTTATTCGCTTCATTCATTGTTAGCGCTTCAATTAATTCCCAAACTGACCCTGAAAAAGAAAAAAAATGGGACGTATCAAACCCAAAAGGCACTTTTAAAGAAGTTGAAATAACAACATCTGAAGGCACCTGGATGAATCTTGACGTTAGTCCGGATGGAAAAAGCATTGTATTTGATATGTTGGGTGATATATACATTATGCCAGTTACCGGTGGCGAAGCCAAAGTTTTAAGAACGGGATTTCCGTTTGAGGTACAACCCCGTTTTAGTCCGAATGGAAAAAAAATATCCTTTACAAGTGATGCTGGCGGTGGCGATAATATCTGGACAATGAATGCCGATGGTTCTGATGCAAAAGCTGTTACAAAAGAAAATTACCGATTACTTAATAACGCAGTCTGGACTCCCGATGGCAACTATTTAATTGCACGCAAACACTTTTCTTCCACCCGTTCGTTAGGTGCAGGTGAAATGTGGATGTATCATACATCAGGCGGTGAAGGATTACAGCTTACAGTTAAGAAAAATGTTCAGCAGGATGCCGGAGAGCCTTGTATTTCGCCTGATGGGCATTATTTGTATTACAGCGAAGATATGTATCCGGGTGGAATGTTTTTATATAATAAAGACCCCAATAATCAGATTTATGTAATCAAACGTTATGACCGAATTAAAGGGGAAACGGATATTGTTACTGGCGGCCCAGGTGGTGCATTTCGTCCTCAGATTTCCCGTGACGGAAAAACACTGGCATTTATAAAACGTGTTCGGGAAGCTACTGTTTTATATTTACGTAATCTGGAAACTGGCGAAGAATGGCCTATCTACGATAAGTTAAGCAAGGATCAACAAGAAGCTTGGGCAATATTTGGAGTTTATACCAACTTTAATTGGTTAGATGCAAAACATATTATTATTTGGGCAAATGGTAAAATCATGAATGTTGATATAGATCAATCTACTGCTTCAGAAATTCCTTTTACGGTAAACGCAAAACACAAAATTATTGATGCATTGAAATTCCGTCAGGAAGTTGCTCCGAGTAAATTCACCGTCAAAGTAATTCGAAATGCTACCACTTCTCCTGATGAAAAAACGTTGATCTTTAATTCTGTTGGTTATTTGTGGAAAAAAGACTTGCCAAATGGAACTCCTGTGCGATTAACTTCATCAATTGATTTTGAATTCGAACCTTCGTTTTCTCCTTCCGGAGAAGAAATTGTTTATACTACATGGAACGATGAAAACATGGGTGCTATTTACAAGTTGAATTTGAAAAGCAAAAAGCAAATAAAAATTACAGCTGATAAAGGGATTTATCGTACTCCACGTTTTTCTGCTGATGCGAAGGAAATCGTTTATCAAAAAGAAGATGGAAATGATCATATGGGCTTTTCATTTTGTGTTGAACCCGGAATTTACCTGATCGAAAATAAGGAAAATGCAAAACCTAAATTAGTGAGCAAAGAAGGTGAAAACCCGCGATTTCTTGCTGATGGAAGAATTTTCTTTCAAACCGATGATGGAGAAAGCAAAACCTATAAAAGTATTTCAATTGAAGGAAAAGATCTTCGGACCAATTTCACTTCTAAATATGCAACGTCAGTTGTACCTAGTCCTGATGGCAACTGGATAGCCTTTATTGAATTATTTAAAGCATATGTTGCAGCATTCCCAGAGACAGGAAAAGCAATTGAACTAAGTTCTAAAACAGAAGCATTGCCGTTAACACAAATTGCGAAAGATGCCGGATTAAATTTGAATTGGAGTATCGACAGCAAAAAAATTCATTGGACATATGGAGATCAATATTTTACAGATAATATTAAGGACCGATTTACTTTCTTGGAAGGTTCGCCTGATAAAATAGCTGCAATGGATAGCGTTGGAATAAAGATTGGCTTAGAATTACCTTTTGATAAACCCAACGGTAAACTTGCATTGAAAGGCGCCCGCATCATTTCCATGAAAGGCGATGAGGTGATAGAAAATGGAACAATCATTATCAATGAAAATATTATTGAAGAAATTGGCAAAGCTGATGAAATAAAAATCCCTTCCGATGCGAAAATAATTGATTGTACCGGTAAAACCATAATGCCAGGAATGGTTGATGTCCACTCACATTTAAGTACATGGCGTTTAGGTCCTTCTCCGCAAAAGCAATGGAGCTATTATGCAAATCTGGCTTATGGCGTTACAACAACACACGATCCATCATCTGTTTCGGAAATGGTATTTTCTCAATCAGAAATGGTTAAAACAGGATATATGGTTGGTCCGCGTATATTTTCAACAGGAACGATTTTATATGGAGCTGAAGGGGATTTTAAAGCTGTGATAAATAGCTTAGATGATGCCCGCTCAGCTATTGCACGAACAAAAGCTTTTGGTGCATTTTCTGTAAAAAGTTATAATCAGCCTCGAAGAGAACAGCGTCAGCAAGTAATACAAGCAGCACGTGATTTGCAAATAATGGTTGTTCCAGAAGGAGGATCTACTTTTTTTCATAATATGAGTGAAATTATTGATGGACATACGGGTATTGAACATAATATTCCAATTGCAGACCTTAGTAATGATGTAATTAAATTATGGGGTGCAAGTAAAACAGGCTATACTCCCACTCTGATTGTTACTTATGGTGCCATTAATGGTGAAGATTACTGGTATCAGAAAACTAATGTTTTGGAAAATAAACGTTTGCTGAACTTTTATCCTCGTTCAATTATCGATTCTCGTTCCCGCCATCGCACTATGATACCTGATGCAGAGTATGAAAATGGATTTATCGAAGTTTCAAAATCGTGCAAAAAATTAACGGATGCAGGTGTAAAAGTAAATTTAGGTTCTCATGGACAAATTCAAGGTATTGGTGCACATTGGGAATTATGGATGTTACAGATGGGTGGACTAACTCCATTACAAGCAATACGTTGTGCAACAATGAATGGAGCTGAATATATTGGAATGGGAGATCAAATAGGATCATTGGAGAAAGGTAAATTAGCCGACCTTGTTGTGATGGATAAAAACCCATTAGATAATATTCGCAATACAGAAAGCATCAAATACGTGATTGTAAATGGCCGTTTATACGATGCCGAAACAATGAACCAGATTGGTAATTATGATGTTAAAAGAAGTAAATTCTATTGGGAAAATTCAAAAGCAAATAATAACTTCCCTTGGCATCAGGAAACAAACAGCTTTATGCAAGGATGTGATCTGGGAGATTAAAAATTATCTCGGTGAATAATATTTTATTTAGAATTTAAACCATAAAAAAATGGAAAAATCATTTAAAAATTGTCAAAGCTGCGGAATGCCATTAAAAAAAGATCCAAAAGGAGGTTCTACAAATGCTGATGGAAGTAAAAATGTAACGTATTGTAGTTACTGTTTTGAAAGCGGCAAGTTTCTCCAACCTGATGTTACAGCTGAGGAAATGCAAAAATTTGTAAAAGGGAAATTAAAAGAAATGGGATTTCCTGGGTTTTTGGCCGGATTTTTCACAATGGGAATTCCGAAATTGGAACGCTGGAAAAAATAATTTATTTAATATCATGACTTGTAACACTTTATAAAAAACGGAGCATAATTATATGCTCCGTTTTTTAATATATAACAAGTTTTTTGCTCGCTACCCCCTTTGAATTTATTAAGGAAAGTAAGTAAAGTCCTTTTCCGAAAGGTGAAAGATCAACTGCGCTTTCCTCACGGCCCAGAAAAGATGAGTATTTTCGGGAGAAAAGAAGTCTTCCAACAACATCAGTGATTTCAATAGTTATATCTGATTTTATTTTTGTTTGAAAATTCAAATTAACAATTCCATTGCTAGGGTTCGGGTACACAGAATAAATAATTCCGTTATCTGAAATTTCATCCATGCCAAGAAAAGGAGATGATGTTGAATAACAGCCCGTAACAGAATCGGTTTGGCGAAGAGTAATAGATGCTCCAAAATACGGTATAACGAAATATGACCCTATTGCACCAACAACAATAACATTATTTACATACCATTGATTTCCAAATAAATAACTTGAGTATAGTGTATCGTTACTTAAAGTAATTGTTGGAGTTGTAGGTAATGGTGCAACAAAAATATTCACTGTGTCGGATGACACAGCGCAACCAAAAGCATCGGTAACAGTTACTGAACGAAAACCTGTTGAATTTACTCCCAAAACGGGTGATGTTTGATTTCCAGGATGCCATAAATAATAATTACCACTTGATGTAGATAGCGAAACAGTTTGTCCTTGGCAAATAGTGTCGTTTTTGTTGAGAATCACAATAGGTTTTACTTGCGGACTCACAGCGATATAGCTATATTTTGTAACAGAATCTGTTCCAAAAGCATTCGTAACAACCAATGTTGTATTATAATAGGTTCCAGGAGTATTGTATGTAACAATTGGGTTTTGCAAATTAGATGTGGCAGGTGTTCCGCCAGGAAAAGTCCAACTCCATGAAATAGGCGAATTTAATGTACTGTCAGAATATTGAACATTAAAACCAGGACAACCACTCAACGTATCTCCGGCAAAATTAGCAAATGGTAAATTGGATAAAGGATCATGAATTTTGGTTTGCCATAACCCGCGACCGAAACTTGCAGCCCGTAATTTATTACTTCCGTAGTGAATTTCTAATTCATCAATAACAACATTTGGCAAGCCATTTGAAAAAGGCATCCATGAATTTATATTATTATCAAAATAATAAACGCCAACATCGGTTCCAATATAAATACCATCATTTGTTCCTGTTTGATTTACGATACAATTAACTGGGATATTTAGCAAACTGCCTGATATGTTTGTCCAGGTAGTTCCACCGTCAGCAGTTTTATATACTTTATTTCCAGCAGAATAGCCTGAACGAGTTATCCAAATTTTATTAGGATCGGTTGTACATATTTCAATATCCGAAATAGCTGAGCCGCCATCAACGGGATAAATAACTATCGTCCAAGTTGAACCACCATCAATTGTTTTATAAATAGTAGTAGCTGTTGCTGCATAAATGTAGAGAGGATTAGATTTAGCAACTTTCAGAATTGTTAAGCCAATGGAATTAAAATTTGAAATTTGAGTCCAGGAATTCCCTCTACTTGTCGATTTCCAAACATTTTCAAAACCTGCATAAATGGTTGAAGAGTTAATTGGGTCTTGCATCCAAGGAGTTATCCATTGGCCTGGTTCAGAAATATTATTTACAATATCATTAAAATTTCCACCACCATTTGAAGAACGCTGTAAAGATCCATTTTGAGAGGCACCATACATGTAACTTGGGTTACTCCAATCAATAAAACATTCCATCCCATCACCACCAAGAACCCTATCAAATCCTCCTGCATTGTATAAGCTACAACCATTATCCTGCCAGCCCTGAATTACCATATTTGCATTTGTAACCGAATTACCTAATCGATACATTTCACCAATTTGCAATCCATCACTTTTATCTTGCCATGAATTTCCTGCATCAGTAGTTACGTAAATTCCACCATCACATACAGCATAAGTTGCTGAACCGTCTGCACGATAAACTAAATTATGTATATCAGCATGGACGTATGGCAATCCGCCTGCACCATACCAATGAGCACTGCAGTTCCAACTACTTCCTGCGTCATTTGATTTCCAAACATTTACCCCGCCAACCATAATTTCATTTTCATCAGTTGGAGAAGCCGCAAAAGAAAGTGTGTACCAACCTTGTCCTCCTGAATCATTTCCATTTGAATCCCATCCCAATAAATTCGGGAAGTCGCTTTGCATAGCAAAAGATGCCCCTGAGTTAGTAGAAAGATATACCCCTTTATAACCACTATCAGAACTTGCCGAATATAAAACATAAACGTAATTTGGATTTGCAGGTGTTACAGCAATAGCCATTCGGTTAACAGTTGAATTAGAAGGTAAACCACTTGGAGTTGATACAAAAGTAAATGATGTTCCTGTATTTATTGACCTATAAAATCCATTGGAAGAACCCGCGTAGATAATAGACGGATCTCCTGGTTTTAGTTCAAGATCTTTTACATTGTTTGTATTTAAAACCTTTACCCACGTGCCCCCCGCATCAATTGATTTAAAAACACCAATACTGGTAGCTGTAAAAATCATATTATGATTATTAGGATTTATGATCACTCTTCCAATGCTTCTTGCTTGAATTGTCATCCAATTTAACCCTGTAATATTCCAGGTTGCTCCACCATCAGTTGATTTTAAAATCCCGACTCCATAGGTATCGCTTGCATCAAGATCACCTGTTCCGATATACATTATATTCGTATTTGTGGGATCTATGGCAATATCATTCACTCCAAGGGTTGGTAAATTATCTGTATTAGTTGACCAGGTTAAGCCTGAATTAGTTGATTTCCATAATCCACCTGCTGGAGCTCCAGCCCAAATAATATTTTGATCTATCGGATCAAATGCAACACAATTTAATCTACCTGCTCCTCCGCCATTAGCAGGAACATTAAATGCTCCCATTGGCGACCAGTTTCCACCAACCATACGAGAACTTTTATTCGCATGATTTTCTATTATTTTTTGTAACTCTTCACTTCCATTGTTAAGTAAATGCCTATTTCCTGAAGGATAAACACGAGGAGCAACATATTGTTCCCAACGTTTGTATAATAGATATCCTTCATTTTCTTTTTCAGAATTATTGTTGAAACCAAAAAAACTTTTGAATTTCTCTTTTTTCTCCTCTTTTTTAGCAAAACAAAAGCGTAAGGCTTTGTTATCAACTAATTCATGATAAAATACGGACATTGGAATAGATGCTATTCCAAATTCTTTTGTTAAACGAATTGCATATTCAGTATCTTTTTCTTTGCTAATACCTTTGTAATTCAGCAATTGAAAATAAGTTCCGTTTGCTGGTATGAATTCAAATTTTGAACCTTTCAATAGGTCAATAAAATAATCACGTTTCTTTTGATAAAAACTTCCGAGACTTAAATAATTTTCTTTGTTTTTTAGGTATTCGGCTAAGGCATGTTGGATAGGAGTGTTAACAGAAAACACTAGGAACTGATGTACTTTACGAAATTCGGCCATTAAATTTTCCGGTGCAATACAATATCCCATTTTCCAACCCGTTGTATGAAATGTTTTACCAAATGAAGAAATAATAAAACTGCGTTCAGCAAGTTTAGGAAAACGAGCCACACTCTGGTGTTCGAATCCATCAAAAATGATGTGTTCGTATACTTCATCACTAACAATTACAATTTCGGTATTCCTGGTTAGTTTTTCTAGTTTGGCCATGTCGCTTGCCGTCATTATACTTCCGGTAGGATTATGTGGCGTATTAATGATAATCATCTTTGTTCGATGATTTATCACTTTTTTAACCTCTTCCCAATCAATTGAATAGTTTGGGGCTTTCAGTTGCAAATAAATAGTTTTTCCTCCGTTCAATTCAATTGCAGGTTGATAGCAATCATATGCGGGTTCAAATATGATTACTTCATCTCCTTCGTGAACTATCGCTGAAATAGCTGTAAAAATTGCTTGAGTGCCACCAGCTGTAATTGTAATTTCAGTTTCGGGATTATATTTTGCACTGTATAATCCTTCTGTTTTTTCAGCAATTACTTCTCTAAGGCTCATTAAACCAGCCATTGGAGCATATTGGTTATTCCCATTAAGCATATATTTATTTACAAGTCCGATCAATTCATCGCTGCAGCTAAAATCAGGAAATCCTTGTGAAAGGTTTATAGCATTGTTATCGGCCGCCAGTTTGCTCATTATGGTAAAAATGGTGGTGCCTACATTCGGTAATTTGCTTTTGATAAGACTAGGATACTTCATATATGAAATTTTCAGAAAAATGGATAAATACGAAAATAAAATTACATGTTATTGCCGAATTGTTGCTAAATGTTGAAAACAAAAACCTTTTTTTATAATTTATTTTTGCGATTTGGACTATTTTTGAAGCCAATTATTAATTTAAAAACATTGTAAAATGATCATTGAAAAAAACACTGTAGTTTCTGTGAACTACTTATTATCCTTAAAAGAATCAGGAGAAAAAGTGGAGCAGACTAGCAAAGAAAATCCGTTTGTGTTTATTTTTGGCACAGGTGGCTTATTAGAAGATTTTGAAGCTAATCTTCAAGGAAAAAAAATTGGAGATTCATTCGATTTTTTTGTTGACCACCAACGTGGTTATGGTGTTCGTGATGAGCAGCATTTAGTTATGATTCCTATCGAAGCTTTTTTAGGTGAAGACGGATCATTTGATAAAGAAAATGTGAAAATTGGAGTAACCCTTCCAATGGTTGATAACGAAGGAAATCGTTTATATGGAACAGTTATGGAAATTTCTACTGAACATGTAAAGATGGATTTTAATCATCCTTTAGCAGGAAAAGATCTACATTTTAAAGGTGAAGTTCTTGAAGTACGCAAAGCTACAGAAGATGAACTAGCTCATGGTCATGTTCATGGTGAGCATGGACATCATCATTAATAGTTTTATAGGTGATTTAGCAATTGGCAATTTGTGAAATACATGTTGCCAATTGTTTTTTGATTCCATACCGAACTGTTAATTTTAAAAATGAACTTACATCTTAAATCACCTTCTGATAAGGAATTTATGCTTATCCAAGCATACATCTTAGAATTCGAGTTAGATAGTCGTGCTTTACAAAAAGAACAATTCACAGCCGCTTATAGAGATAATGAATTAGTTGGATTTGGACGTATTCGCAAACACGATGACTGCATCGAACTTTGTTCATTAGGAGTTATTACTCAGCACCGAAGAAAGGGAATTGGAAAAGCAATTGTGAAGGAACTTGTTCACAGAGCAGAGCAGTCAATTTATCTTGTGTGTATAATTCCCGAATTTTTTACTCCTTTGAACTTTAGAATCGTTAGCGAATTCCCGGATTCAATCAATAAAAAAATAAATTATTGCAAGGAGGAGCTGATTGTTCCCGAAAGCTATGTTGCAATGCTTTTTCAGAAATAATTCCGTTATTAACTACCAATTAAAATAAATGCTCCCCAATAAAAAGGTTCTTTAAATTTCATTTTTAATTGCTTCTGAGCTTTCAGAAAAGCGTCTTGTTTATTACCCGAAAGCATATAAAATTTATAGAAGTTAGTCATTAGTTCCATTGTAGCATCGTCACTTACTTGCCATAAACTCATAATTATTGCTTTTGCTCCGGCAACTTGAAAAGCTCGTTGTAAACCATATACACCTTCACCTGCTTTTATATCACCCAGTCCAGTTTCGCAAGCACTAAGTATTACCAATTGCGTTTTATCCAACGAAAGATTCATTGTTTCATATGCCGTTAATATCCCATTATCCTTATTGGAAAGATCAGAAGTTCCATCAAACACTTTTTCGCAATTAGCAAGTAATAATCCGGAGCGATGAAGCGGATTGTTTTTTGCTTTTGATGTTTCGATCCCTAATACTTTTTCATCTTCTATTGCACTTGTATTTGCCAAAAAGAAGCCGTGTGTGGCAATATGCAATATGCTCGATTTAGCTAATTTAACATTTGTTTCAGAAGCATCATTTCCTTCGAAAAGCGTAGTCGAATAACCATTTGTTTTTAGGATTGGATTAATATTTTCTACTTCCAGTTTTGTTCCAGGTAAGGATGGAATAACTTCTTCGCCACCATAATTTGGAAATCCGAATAAAGAAGCTGTTTTAGGAAAGTCTTTTTTCAGAACAGTGTTTTTTAATTCTAATACATCTTTCGAATTGCTGACCAAAATGATGTTTTTCGAATCAATTAAATATTTTCCGGTGCCATCTTTTAATGTGTTTAAGCTAATTTGATTATAAACACCATCCAATGAAACGTAAATTGTTTTTTTATTAATAATAGCGTTATCAATAGTCGACCAATATTTTGAATACGATTCGTTATCAGGTTTAATATTTTTAATGCTGTTTCTGTAAAATTTTATTGCGGAAGTTTCGAGTTCTGATCCATTTTTGTTTATAAGCAATTCGGGTTGCGTAGCGTTTTTAGTCAATACTAATGTGGCATAATAAACTTCATTTGTAAAAGAGGTATTGAATTTTTTGAATTCAATGATATCTACAATTGCTTCATCGTCATTGAGAGTTTTTGTGAGGTCAGTAAAAAGAATCGTGCTCCCTGAATAACCTATTTTAAAAGCATTTGACTGGGAGGATAATTTTTTTTCCAGGTCATTTGTTTCTCTTTCAAGAGAATCTAAATTTACTTTTTCATCAGCCAGTTCATCTTTTGATAATGTATAAAGTCTTGCTAATTGCTCCTTTTGATCCAACCACTTCGAATAATTATTTTTTAATTCTTCATTGCCACCGCTCAAGATTGCATTTTTTACTTTGTTAGTGGAGTTAAGTAACAGAGCTTTTGTCTTCAATTGGTAATTGAACATTTTACCTTTAAGTTCAGGATTGCTTGAATATGCATCAGCAACAAATGAATTAAAACGTTGTAAGCGAGGCGAAATTTTATTCCAAAATGTAGCTTTTTCACTTTCACTCATTGGCGCAAAATAAGCATCTATATAGTTCATCGTTGCATCCATGACTTTTATATAATTGATTGCAGCAACATCAATTTTGTTGCTTTGCCATTGCACAATAGCTAAATCTTCTAATGATTTGATATAATCCGGATGAGTATTACTCAGTAACTCGCTTCGCATTTTTACTGCATTAGTAAGTACTATTTCGGCTTCAGGCAAACGATTGTTTATTCGGTAGAAGTTTCCTAGATCAACCATTGTTGCAACTGTTGCGGGGTGCTTCTCACCAAATTTGCGTTTGTAAATTTCAAATGCATCTTTTAACAATGCTTCCACCTCGCTTGTTTTTCCCATTTGCAGATACAAGGAAGCTAACCCTCTTTTGAGATAAGCATAATCAGGATGATTTTTTCCTAGTTTTTTTTCTTTAAGTTTAAGCGCATTTAAATAAATGGTTTCTGCTTCTGTAAACCTTTCCATATCCTGATAAAGCAATGCCAGGTTAATTGTAAGTCGGATGTGGTTGCTGGAAGATTCTTTTAATTTTTCTTTGGTAATGCTTAAAACCTGTGTCATTAATTTTTCTGCATCTTCATCACGACCAAGAAGTTGTAATAACATTGCTTTGTTATTTAAAGCGATTGCATATGGAATTGAATTTTTCCCAAGTGTATTTGAATTGTCTTCAATAGCTTTATTTATAAGCTCTTCCGCTTCATTATACTTCCCTTCGTCTTTTAGTAGAACCGCTTTATTATTTTCGGATGCTGCATAAGCTGCAGATCTTTCATCTAAATCTTTTCGCAACGCTAAAGCAAGGTCAGAATATTTTTCTGCATTTATATAACGACCTGTTGTTTGGTAAAGTAGCGCTAAATTGCTTTCTGTTAGGGCATAATCCGATGTTTTTTGTGCGCCATTTTTTTCATAGATAAACATTGCTTGTTTAAAAGAAAATTCGGCAGTATGAAATTTGTTACTTGCAAAAGCAATTTCTCCTGAATTATTAAAGTTTTTTGCTCGGTCAACTGTTAAGTCAGCATCACGGTTGGTGGAAACTTTATACCCTTCAATAAAAGCATTTTTTACCCTGTCGGATTTTTCTTTTGTTTCAAATAGACCCGCATTGTCGCTGAATGAAATGGCATAGTTGAAATTTGATTCATCAAATTCTTTTCGTGAATCATCCATTTTGTTTTCACCGGCTTCTTTAGCTTTTTTCAAAGCATCATCTTTGGCTTTATTTAATGCGCCTTTAAAATCTATTTGTGAAAAAGCATTTAAAAACAGGGTTAATGAGAATATTAATAGGAATGATTTTTTCATATTTTTTGTCTTTCTAAAATCTATATCGAAGGTATAAAAAAGGGCGATTCGATACTTCTTTTTATAATTAAAAACTATATTTGAGATAGCATTTATGGTGATTTTTTAAGTTCAAACAGCAGGTTAAGTTTATCATGGGGTTTTACGAATTAGATAAGGAGCAACGGCAAATTCTGGTTGACAAGATCAATCAGAATATTCTTTCTAAAATTATCAAAGGGCAGTCAACTTTAATTTCAGATTATTTTTCTGATGAGGATACTTATGTTCGAAAAACAGCCTATATAGCGCTTGGTCGAATATACAAGGAGAATAAAGATCTAAAAAATAATATTTTAAATTTTCTTGATACTCAAATAAAGTCAAAGAATGAAAAGATAAGACAAACCGTAATTAACGCTGCTGGTGAAATAGGGAAATTTGATTTTGAAGCAATTGAACAATTTATGAAAACAGGACTTTTTGATGAGCATCATTCTGTTCGGAATGCAGTGATAGGTTCGATCAAAAAGATGAGTGAGAAAAATCCTAAACCAACGCTTGCATTCGCAAAACAATTTCTACACCATGAAGATAAAGAGATCCGTAGAGAAATTTGTCATGGAATAGAACTTCGTGGAAGAACACATCCAAAAGATGTATTGCCTCTTTTAAAAGAATTGCAAAATGACAAAACAGTAAGAGTTCGAAAAACATTAATACATGTTTTAGGGCAAATTGCTTATAAAAAGGGGTGCTTAGAAATAGTAATAGCTGATCTCAAACAATGGGAAAATAAAGAATTGGTAGCTAAAGCAATTGAAGAGATTATTGATGTTCATGATCGATATATAAATTTCTCCGAAAAGACTCAAAAGCAGGCCATCGATTATATCGAGAAAAATTATTAGAATTTAGTTGAAGATATCAAACTCAAATCCTTTTTCTTTTGCATATTCAATAAAACGCGGCAAGGCATATTCCATGTTCTTTTGGGCTTTAATACTATCATGAAAAACTATGACAGAACCATTTCTTACATTATCAATTACATTTTTCAAACATTTTTCGGGAGATGTTTTTTTATCAAAATCTCCACTCAGAACATCCCACATAATAATTTTGAATTTTGAATTTAGAATAGCAAATTGTGATTTTTTTAATTTGCCATATGGAGGACGAAACAAATTTGTACTTACATAGTTTGCACATTTTTCAATGTTCTGAATGTAATTTTTTGAATGTGTATTCCATCCTTTTAGATGGTTGAACGTATGGTTTCCAATCGCATGATTTTCATCTACTATCCTTTGATAAACGGCCGTATTCTTTTGTATGTTTTCTCCTACGCAAAAAAAAGTTGCTTTGATGTTATGTTGTTTTAGTATGTCTAAAACCCAAGGGGTAATATCAGGAACGGGCCCATCATCAAATGTTAGATAGATTTTTTTGTCTGTTTTGTCCATTCGCCAAATCGCCTTTTGGAAAAGCTTTCGAAAAAGATATGGAGGCCGAACTAAGTACAAAGTCTTTAATATATTTTTTGTGAATATTTAAAACTATAAAACAAATCCCCAAAATGATTTTATTTTGAGGATTTGTTTTAGAAATATGATTAACAACTATTGACGCATTTGTGATTTTGGCGTTAAGTTATATGCCTGAAGCAATCTTTCATAGCGAGAGTTAAACTCTTTCGACAATTCATTTTGTTTGAAATTGCCCGAAAAGTATATCATTCGTTCCATAATGTCTTGTGCTTGTTCAACATCACGACCAAATGAAGGAATCTCTTTTCTGTCAAAAGAATAATAATATTTGATATTAATTTCGAAATTATCAAATACTTTTTTTGCTAAAGCATTAGCTTTTTCATTTGCTCCTGCTTGATAATATCCCAAAACAATTGCATACATGGTAGCATCATACGGAACATTTTCCTGTGGCGTTACTTCAATACATTTATCCAACAACTTAATGGCTTTATCTTTTTTGCCTTCATCAATTAAAGCAATTGCTAAACTTCCCATGCGTTGGCGGATATTCAATGCGCAAGAACGAACAAATACATCATCTAAATAAGTTCCTTTAATATCCATACTGCCCCACTTAAACTTGGTCATCATGTTATTATACATGATATCGGTTTCAATACGGGTTTCTTGCTGTGATTCTTGCTCATTTTGTTTGATTGGAACCAATCTGTATGCTAAGCCTTCCAATTGTAAATATGGTGCAAGATTTAAGTAAGAACTTGGCGAATTGGTCGCAGCAAAATAAATTGGTCGTTTCCAATTATTATGAGCTAACAAATCAAGAATCATCAGATCATTTTTTTGAACATAATTACCAGGAACTGTCCAATCGATGCTTTTAACAATACGATTTGCCATTGCTTTGGTAACCGTTCCATTATTAACAACAGTTGCGCTATCAACAGGCACACTCATGTTTTTAGTAGGGAAATAATTATAAAAAGTTCCACCACCAACATCAAGTTGATTTGTACGATCTTCGCTTTTTGCAAATTCGATAAGATCTTTCACAGGAATAAATCCTTTGATATTTCGATCATGAAAAAGTACCACATCTCTAGTTCCTTGACGATATTGATCTTTTGTTAAAGAAAAAGGAACAGGGTCAGAATCATATGCTTTGTGAACCATTTGATCTATATACCAATCGGTATTCAAAAGTTCAAGACAAATTACGCGAACATCGGTTCGTATGCCTTCTACTTCCTGAGCATACCAAAGAGGGAATGTGTCATTATCTCCGTTTGTAAATAAGATAGCATTAGGAGCACAGGAATTTAAATAGTCAATTGCCATGTCTCTTGCAATATATCTGCCAGAACGATTATGGTCGTTCCATTCTTCTTTTGCCATAATTGTTGGAACAGCCAATAAACAAACAGCAGTTGCAGCAATAGCACTTGTAGTTTGATTCATTCTTTTTACCAGAAAATCGTAGATTGCTAATACACCAAACCCAATCCAGAAGGCAAATGCATAGAATGAGCCGGCATAGGCGTAGTCACGTTCACGTGGTTCAAAAGGTTTTTGATTTAAATAAATTACAATTGCTACTCCGGTAAAGAAAAATAATAAACCAACAACAAATGCATTTCTTTTATCTGTTTTGATTTGATAAAACAGTCCAATTAGCCCCAATATTAATGGCAATCCGTAAAGAGCATTTCTTGCCTTGTTGTTATCAGCTCCGTCAGGTAAACCCACTTGAGGCCCAAGGCGCTGCTGGTCAATTGCGGGGATTCCAGTTATCCAATTTCCATCAGAACTGTTTCCATGTCCTTGAATATCATTTTGTCGGCCAACAAAGTTCCATAAAAAATAGCGAGAATACATCCACCCCATTTGATATTGGAAAAAGAATCCTAAATTTTGACCGAATGTTGGTTTGTCAATCGTTTCGTGTTCTCCTGTTTGAGGATTTGTTGTGGCAATGTGTTTGTAGTTTCTTGGGTTTGTCCAGTTTTTATAACCAATTACATGGTTTTGCTGGCTACTCCACATTCGTGGAAAAACAGTACAGAAATCAGGGTCGTATTTCGGAACAGAATTTTTTCTTGAATCAAGAATTACATATTTTCCTGCTTTTTTATCCTGGCCATAAAGTGGACTTCCATCGTCAGAACCAATTGTTGGTGCTGAAAAGTATTGACCGTAAACAATCGGCCACGTACCATATTGTTCGCGATTTAAATAAGATAATAGGTTTACGGCATTTTCTGGATTGTTTTCATCCATTGGAGGATTAGCCTGGGAGCGAATCACCAAAATAATAAATGAAGAGTAACCAATTAAAATTACGGTGAAACAAAGTATAACTGTATTTAAGATTGGTTTACTGTATTTTGCAGTATATCGCAATCCAACTATGATACCACCAATAAGTAAAATACCATAAATAATTGTTCCGCTATTAAATGGAAGGCCTGCTGAATTAACTGCAGTAATTTCGAACCAGGCAGCAAGTTTTACAATTAAAGGAATAACACCACCTTGAATACCACCAAGAATTAAAATTGCAATAGCTCCTGTAATGATCAAGCCTTTACGGGTAACTGCATCGTATTTTTTGAAATAATAAATAAATACAACTGCCGGAATAACCAATAAGTTCAGTAAATGGACACCTACTGCCAATCCTATCAGGTAAGCAATTAATATGATCCATCTGTCAGCATGAGGCTGATCTGCTTCACGTTCCCAACGAAGAATAACCCAAAATGTAATGGCTGTGAAAAAGCTTGACATTGCATAAACCTCCCCTTCAACAGCAGAGAACCAAAATGAATCAGAGAAAGTATAAGCTAAAGCTCCAACAGCTCCTGCACCAAAAACTGCATACATCTGTCCTGTTGTAAATTCTTTTCCTTTATCTACTATTTTACGCGCTAATGCGGTAATAGACCAAAATAAAAATAGTATTGTAAATGAACTGCACAATGCAGACACTGCATTAACCATCATACCCACCTTGCTGGTATCGCCAAATGCAAAAAGGCTAAAAAACCGTCCAATTAATAAAAATAAAGGAGCCCCTGGCGGATGTCCTACCTCTAGTTTATATGCACAAGCAATATATTCACCACAATCCCAAAAAGATGCGGTAGATTCCATGGTACTTAAATAAACAAAAGAGGCTACCAGAAAGATAACCCAGCCAATCATATTATTTAAGCGTTGATAATTTGATGTACTATTCATAGTGTTGGTTTTTTGCTTTATAATGCTTGCGAAGTTAGAAAATAAATTGAACAGGAAAAGGTTAAAAAAGCATAAGATTTAATAAAATGTTTTGAGTGTAAAGTTTATTTATTATTTTTGCAACCCGAATCAATAAATATTGGTTTAAAATTGTCTGATGGTGTAATTGGCAACACGTCTGGTTTTGGTCCAGAAGAGTTCAGGTTCGAGACCTGATCAGACAACTTCTAAAAAATGAAAACCCTTGTAAGTTAAACACTTACAAGGGTTTTTTGTTTGTTGTTGTCGGTTCGTGTTCCCGTTTTTTCGATAGTTTGTAAATTCATAATAACACCATTATACCATTCATAGAGGCAAATTGCCTAAAGGAAGTGTTTTTTTTGAATTCAGTTTTATTGACTGAAATGCTTCCAGTTGCATATTTAATTCTTCAACAAAAGTTTAAATCCTTTTCCATGAACATTAATTAGCTCAACAGAGGGGTCTTCTTTAAGGTATTTACGAATTTTTGCAATATAAACATCCATGCTTCTGCCATTAAAATAATTGTCATCATTCCAAATGAGGCGAAGTGCAAAGTTTCTATCAAGCACATCATTCATGTTTTGACAAAGCAATTTTAATAATTCAGCTTCTTTGGTAGTAAGTTTTTGTTGTACACCATTTATTTCCAACCGCTGATGTTTATAATCAAATTTGTAATTTCCAATCTGGAATTCCAACACGTCAGGTTTTTTTGAAGTTTCGCTTTCTGTTCTTCGCAAAATTGCTTTTAGCCTCAGCAAAAGCTCTTCCATACTAAATGGTTTGGTGATATAATCATCAGCGCCAATTGAAAATCCTTCTATAGCATCTTCCTTTAACGATTTAGCGGTTAAAAACACAATTGGAATAGTTTTATTTACTGCTCTAATTTCCTTTGCGAGTGTAAATCCATCTTTAACAGGCATCATCACATCAAGAATACAGATGTTGAATTTATCTTTTGAAAATGCAGTAAAGCCCAATTTACCATTAACAGCCAAAACTGTTGAATATCCCTTAGCATCCAAATATTCTTTTAAAAGATTTCCTAAGTTTGGGTCATCTTCTACTAACAATACTTTAATTTTTTCGTTTTGCATAATGTTGAATTTTAACTATTTATTTCAAATGGTAAAAATATTGTGAACGTACTTCCTTTTCCTAATTCACTGTTAACACTGATTGACCCACCATGTTTTTCGACCACCGCTTTCACATAGCTTAAGCCTAATCCAAAACCTTTAACATTATGAATGTTTCCTGTTGATACACGATACATGGTGTCGAAAATGCGTTTTTGATTTTCTTTATTGATACCTATTCCATTGTCTTCTACACCAATAAAAATACCATCTTCATCACTTTTTGTACTAATAATAATTTTTGGTTTTTGGTTTGAATATTTTAAGGCATTATCAATTAAATTAAAAATAATGTTGGTTACATGAACGCGATCGGCATTAATTATTGTTTTAGTTGCTTCTAATTTTGTAGTAATCTCACCATCTTTGTTTTCAACCTGTAACTTAATATTTGTAATGGTTTGCTCGATTAGCGCATGGATGTCGATGCTCTGAATCTTCAACTTTAATTGACCTTTATCTAGTATGGCAGTTTGCAAAATATTTTCAACCAACAAACTTAAACGCTTGTTCTCATCACCTATCATTTTAATATAATTCGACACTCGGTCAGGTGATTTTTCGACAGTTTTATCGCTTAATACTTCGCATGCAAGAGATATTGTTGAAATAGGAGTTTTAAACTCATGCGTCATATTGCTAATAAAGTCGTTCTTGATCTCTGATAATTTTTTTTGTTTAAAGATCGTAGAAACAGTATAATAAAAAGAAAATACAATAATAATAATGAATACTATCGAAACAAGCAGCATCAGCCACATAGATCCCAATAAATAAGTTGCTTGATTTGGAAAATAAACAGATAAGAATTGAGGTTTTATAAAAATATTGTCTGGAAAAAGATTCACTTTAAATTTTGTTTCGGCTATTTTTTTTTCACGCTCAGAAATATTATTAGATTCAGCTGAAGGAGCTAATGATGATGTAATGCCAAATTCATATTTGGCCGAAATTCCTTGTTCTAATAGTTCAACTCGAATTACAGAATCTATCAACACAGTGTCTATTTTTGGATTAAAATCGTTGTAAATGTTGATACTTACAAATTCATCAAAAATATCTTTTGTTACATCTTTGCTGTGAGAAAACCACCTGTTTCGTGTTTCTAGAGAATCGAGTAGTTGAAGATTTAGTGGTCCATCATTTTCTAGTCGAATATTAAAATCGCGGGAAGCCGTATCACTGGAATAATTTTTTTGTCGGTTTTTATTTATTGAAACTCCATTGAAATCGAGTGCAAATTCTTCATAAATCTTAACATTTATTTTATCTTTTTGTAATGAAAAGGAGTGTTTATCGGTTAATGAATGAGGCATTAATTTCGCATTCCGTTTTAAGGAGTCTTGAGGAGTATACCAGCGAATGCCTTGTTTTCGGAAGTTGAATTTCTTTTTGATTTTCGAAGCAACCATCTGCTTCTCTGTTCTGGAAATAACTTTATTTAGTGCTTCAGATACATCTTGATCGAAACGATGTTCGTTCAAAGAGATGGCATTGTTAATCCAATACATTTGAATGGCTATAATGCCAATCATTGCTATGCTTGCAATTAATGTAATAATTTTAACGTTGCCTTTTTTCATTTCTTGAAATACTATGCAAAAATAAGCTATTCCAACCAAAAATAATTACTTAACAAAATTTAACAGTACTTAACGATTCATTAACATTTATAATGCTTGGCACCATTTACATTTGTAATGTTTTTGTGTTTCATTACATTGTTATTTAATTCTTTTTACTACCACCTGAGTTTGTGCAAGAAGTAACAATGAATAAAAAGAGGTTGTCTCAAAAAGGCAACCTCTTTCTTTTTGAGAAATTAGTACTTTTATGGAATAATTTAGAATCTATATAGATAATACATATGCTAAAAATAAAAAACTACATCAACGGTGAATTGCTTGAACCTTTAGGGAAGGAATATATTGATAATTATAATCCGTCAATTGGGAAAGTATATTCCTTTATTCCTGATTCGGATGAACGTGATGTGGAGCTTGCTACACAAGCAGCTTTATCAGCATTCCCCACTTGGAGTGTAACACCAAAAGAGGAACGTTCAAGAATCATGTTGAAAATTTCAGAACTGATTGAAAAAAATTTAGAGCGTTTTGCAATTGCAGAATCTACTGATAATGGAAAGCCTGTTTCATTAGCACGAATGGTTGACATCCCGCGGGCAGCAAGTAATTTTCATTTTTATGCAACTGCAATTTTACATTATGCTTCCGAAAGTCATTCAATGGAGGATACCGCTATTAATTATACATTACGCACTCCTGTTGGAGTTGCGGGTTGCATTTCTCCCTGGAATTTACCTTTGTATTTATTTACCTGGAAAATTGCTCCTGCAATTGCATCAGGGAATTGTGTAGTTGCCAAACCATCAGAAATTACACCAATGACTGCGTATTTACTTTCCGAATTATGTATTGAAGCAGGCTTACCTAAAGGCGTATTAAATATTGTACATGGATACGGACATAAAGTGGGAGCAGCCATTACAGCACATCCTAAAATTCCATTGATCTCCTTTACAGGAGGTACAAAAACAGGTGCAGAAATAGCACGAGTGGCTGCCCCGATGTTTAAAAAATTATCATTGGAATTGGGTGGGAAAAATCCGAATATCATTTTTGCTGATTGCGATTTTGAAAAAATGATCAAAACAACTTTGAGTTCGTCCTTCGCAAACCAGGGACAGATATGTCTTTGCGGATCACGTATTTTTATTGAGCGTTCCATTTATGAGAAATTTAAAACAGAATTCGTTTCTCGAGTAAAGAAAATGAAAGTAGGAAATCCTGCTGATGCAGAAAGTAAATTAGGTGCTGTTGTTTCAAAATCCCATATGGAAAAGGTGTTATCATATGTTGATTTAGCAAAGCAGGAAGGAGGGATAGTTTTATGTGGAGGTGTTCAGGTGAAATTGGATGGAGAATTTGCAGAAGGTTATTACATTGCTCCAACAGTAATTGAAGGATTAGATTATAATTGTAGAACAAACCAAGAAGAAATTTTCGGACCTGTTGTTACCATAACTCCTTTTGATACGGAAGAGGAAGTGTTGATGTTTGCGAACAGCACGCAATATGGTTTAGCCTCTATTCTCTGGACCGAAAATTTAACACGGGCACATCGCATGGCAAGTAATTTACATTCTGGTATTGTTTGGATAAATTGTTGGTTGCTGCGTGATCTTCGTACACCTTTTGGTGGAGTAAAAGGTTCAGGTGTTGGACGAGAGGGAGGTTTTGAAGCCTTACACTTTTTTACAGAACCGAAAAATGTTTGTATAAAATTGAAATAAAAAAAGAAGTAAAAAAAGGGCTAAAATATTTAGCCCTTTTTTTTATAATTTTCCACCAAGCACGCAACTCTTCTTATAATGTTTTACATTACCTTTTAGATCAAACACTTCAAAGAAAATAATATAAATACCTATCCTTGCTTTTTCGCGATCTTCATTAATTCCATCCCATGAAAATGTTCCTTTTAAACCTAATAATTCATTTCTGATAAGTTGTTTTACAACTCTTCCTTTACTATCGTATATAGTTACGTTGGCAGTATAGCCAGGTGAGTCAAAATGATAATTGATGTTTACAACATCATTGTTTCCATCTTCATCGGGTGAAAATATTTCAGGCGTAATTTCTATTGCGTTATCTGTTTCTCCTGCATCAGTATATTGTGAATTTTTATAGGCAGGTGTTGCAAAACCAACAGCTTCGGCTGCAGAGTGCCAATTGGTTCTATCTTGCGTAGGGCGATCAAAATTAATACGCTCGAGCGAAATGCCTTTTGTGATATTCAATAATCCAAAGTGCATATCAGCATAATATTTAAAATTATCAATGATGTTTGAAGTAGTTGCTAAACAAACTGTTCCTCCTGTAATGTTCAATGAAGGTAAGCTTGGAATATCCAGAAATCCTTCAGGGTTAGAAGTGTTGTATTGACTTTTAATAGCTGCTCCATCTGTACTTAATACCAGATAATCTTTCGGAAAAATTAAATAACCATCAGTTGTAATTGTTTTAATGCTTGTTTGAACATTGTTAATGGTATCGTATTGAGAAATATTCATTGTTTTAAGATCAATCACTTTGTTCGAACGATTATAAATTTCTACAAAATCAACTCCTCCTATATTCGGATCAAATAAAATTTCGTTGATCACAATATCATTCGGCATAGCCGCAACTGGAATTGCAAAACGAGCTGAATTGTTTGTTCCTATTTGGTTCCCAACACAATCGGTAATAGTATTATTAATCGTAATAGTATAAATAATTCCAACTTGTAAAGCTGCAGCTAAAGTTAAGCGTACACTTTTAAAATCAGGGGCAATAGTAAAAATTTGGGAAGGACTACCAATTCCATTGTCAATGCTGTAAATGGAAGCATTTAGCATAGTGGTGCTATCCAAAGGTTCATTAAAATAAAGTTGAATAGTATCAGCTGCAATCACACTTACTCGAACAACTTGTGGAGGTGTATTATCAGTATTTGCCGCATAAATCGAATTCTTTTTTCCAGGTGTTCCACCAAAAGTATTTGTTGATGCACGCCAATTGTTCATTCCGGCACAAGGATTAGTTGGATCTATTTGCTCTAAACTATAACCTCCGTCTTTTTTATTTGCATCCTGGTACCAGTTATCTGTATAGGAAACAGTCGAAATTGTTTTTCCTTCGGGAGTTTGTAAAATTAATGTTTGCCCAGTATTTGTTAATGCCAGACTAGATAGTTCGGCAAATACAATTGTTCCTGAAGGATAATTAGCAACGCCAGTTGTTGAAATAATTACTACAAAACTGTCGGGTTGAATAAAAACATTAGGAATGGCTTTTGTCGATGTTCCTGTTGTAAATTTCCAGTTATTAAGATTGATGGGGTATTGTGTTCTGTTGAATAATTCAACATATTCGAAGTTCGGCAAATTGACAACTGGATCGGGATCTGCCATAATTTCATTGATCACCACATCAAAGGGTTTTACTTTGTAATAAGTAAATATTGTAGTTGTTGGCGAAAGTATATTTCCCGAGCAATCGCTAAGATTAGTGAATGTGATTGTATACGTTGTTGGAGAAGTTAATGGATTTGCAAGAGA
Organism: uncultured Bacteroidota bacterium; assembly: GCA_903919535.1. Lineage (GTDB taxonomy): Bacteria > Bacteroidota > Bacteroidia > 2-12-FULL-35-15 > 2-12-FULL-35-15 > 2-12-FULL-35-15. Next base: position 24,274 of record CAIXIP010000244.1, read on the forward strand.
TAAATTCACACAAGTTAGTGTGCTGTTTGCGGTGTCAGTAATTGGTGATCCAATTCCATTACTGATAATAAAATTGCTGAGCACATTTATTTGTGAACCTTCTAAGGCTTCCGAAAAACAAACCATGATATGTGTTGAATCAATAACTGTGATACCGGCAATGTTTGGTGAAATAATATCTGCTACTGTTGAGTAAACACTGTTTTGTATACCAGGAGTTCCGCCATTTGAATTGTTTGATGCTATCCAATTATTTGAAGCCGGACAACCTATTGGAGCGTTAGGATTAATTAATTCCAAGGTCCATCCACCACCTTTTTTTGCTGTATTTTGATACCATGTATCTAAATAATTTACCGAATCAATATCAACTAAGGTATTATCTTTTAATTTTAAATTGTCGCCCGAATCATTAAGTGAAGGTATACTACTTACCCCCAGAAAATTTCCAAATGAAGAAAATAAGGCAGTGTCTGTATTCTTGCAAATAATTAAATATTGGTTGGGCGCAAGATTATAGTTTCCGAATGTAGATGTTGATGATCCTGAAGCGTCACTAAATTTCCAACCGTTTAAATTAATGGTATTTGTGCTTCGGTTGTATAGTTCAATAAATTCTACCAATGGTAAAGCGACTTGTGGGCTAGGATTAGCCATTATTTCATTTATGATAACATCTTTATAAGACGCTACAACAGGAGCAAAATAAGTAAAGTTTGTTATGGCTGTTGTAATCGCATTTGTACTAAAATCCTGAACATTTGTGACTGTAAGTGTATTTGATAAGGCATTAGTAAAGGGTGTTGTAAATGTTAAATGTATCAAGCTCAAGTTAACTGCATCTCGGGTTGCTATTGAAGGGTTTCCTAGGCCATTGTTTGCACTGTAATTTGTGAGCGTTTGAGATGTAGCTAGGTCAACACTTTCATTAAAAAAAACATCCAGTTGTGTGTTTGAAATTACAGTTGATGAAACAATTGTTGGGGCTGTAACATCCATCATAATTGGTCCATTATAAAAATCATCGAAATAATGTTTTTTAATATTACTCACGGTATAAACAGTAGCTACCCCAAAATAATTACTTGTTGTATATGTGTTTTCTGTTCCTGTTGCTTCTAAAACGTAAGCTGATCCACCCGTACCATCAACATACAAATTCCAAACACCTGCAGCATCACGTGTTACTTTTATCCCAATTGCGAATGCTGCAGCAATTTGTCCGTTTGTTCCGCGTGCTATGGAGGTACTTGCTAATCCTGTTTGTTTGAATAATTCAACTGCATCATTACTTAGGTTTTCTCCAAATTGTAAATAATATCCATTTAAAGAGCCTTCTAAATTTGACTGATCTGATGCTAGGTAAACCCTTGCATAATTTGATGCCGAAGGAGCAAAAGCTTCTTTAATATAAAATCGCCATTCTGTATTGTTAAGTGAAGTTGTAGCAATTGGAGTAGACAAATAACTTGCCCCCGCAACCAGATTGTTTGTTTGTAATTGTTGAGAAGTGTTAATTGTGAATTCAGCAGCATCTCCAGCCCAAGCAGGTGCGTTAGTATAATCTCCATCCGAGAAATTATCAATTATTTGTGCTGATGCAATTGAGGTTGCAAATAAAAAAAACAGAAATAGAGTACGCATTGAATTTCTTTTTAGGTCAACCGTAAATATAACAAAAATGCTTTAAACGCGGCAAAGTAGAATGATTTGTATTTTCGTAAAAAAATTTGTACAAATTTAAAAAATGATTATGTTTGCATCTGTTATGAAAACAAATAATAATTCTAATAAATGCATGAAGAAACATTTCCTAAAAGGAAGGGTTTAATGTGTTATTTATAAATATGATAATCACAAAGAGCCTTTCCAAATCGGAAAGGCTTTTTTATTTAAATACAAAAAAACAAAAAAATGAAAGTAGCGGTAGTAGGTGCCACAGGATTAGTAGGTACAAAAATGATCCAAGTTTTAGAGGAACGTAATTTCTCGGTAACAGAATTAATTCCAGTTGCATCTGAAAAGTCAATCGGTAAGGAAATTACATATAAAGGAAAATCATATAAAGTAGTTGGTATGCAAACAGCCATTGATATGAAGCCTGCTATTGCATTGTTTTCTGCTGGAGGAAATACCTCATTGGAATGGGCTCCAAAATTTGCAGCTGCAGGAATTACTGTAATTGATAACTCATCAGCATGGCGAATGGATGAAACAAAAAAATTGGTGGTGCCTGAAATTAATGCGACCGAATTAACCTCAACGGATAAAATAATTGCGAATCCGAATTGCTCAACTATTCAGATGGTTGTTGCATTAAATCCTTTGCATAAAAAATATAAAATTAAACGCGTTGTTGTTTCTACCTACCAATCCGTTACTGGAACAGGTGTTAAGGCAGTTACACAATTAATGAATGAGCGACAAGGAATAAAAGGAGAGATGGCATATGCATATCCAATCGATTTAAATGTAATTCCACACATTGACGTTTTTACTGATAACGGTTATACCAAAGAAGAAATGAAAATGGTAAAAGAGACTGTTAAAATTATGGGTGATGAAAACATTCGTGTTACTGCTACAACGGTTCGTATTCCTGTGATGGGCGGACACAGCGAAAGTGTGAATGTTGAATTTGAAAATGAATTTGAGTTGAATGATATACGTACTATTTTGACTAATTCTCCTGGAATTATTTTAGTTGATGACGTTAAAAATTTAAAATATCCGATGCCGATGGATGCCCATGAAAAAGATGAAGTTTTTGTAGGTCGTTTGCGTAGAGATGAGACGCAAGCAAAAACATTGAACATGTGGATCGTTTCAGATAATTTAAGAAAAGGTGCCTCAACAAATGCAATTCAGATAGCTGAATATTTAGTGAAGAATGGGTTGGTGTAAATAATTTTTACTAGTCAATCAATAAATAAATTTCTTTGATTACCCCATCGTTTTATCCTCCTATAGAAAAGGAACGTATTACGCCAGGTGAATATGCAAAATGTAGATTGCGGATGTTACCCTGAGTTTGTCGAAGGGTGCGGGAAAGCATACACACATGTTCCGAAAAACTCAACATGGCCGCGCTTAGTTCGGTTTGGTCATTTCGATATGAGTCGAAATTTTGGTTAGGTAATAAATTTTAAACCTAATTTTTGGAAGCCAAATATTTTTCTTTTGCAATTTGCAGCTCTTCAATAATAGCAGTTCGTTCGCTAATCAATTCTTCAACTGTTTTGCGATCTTTGCGTACCATATCTAATAAGCGCCATCGTCCAAATATTTTTTTCATCATTGGATAAAAAGCCAATGCATGCGCTGCAGTCATTGGAACAACAAGTGCATATATTCCAAGAAACATCCAGCTTCTGAAAATCAACGCAACTGTTAATAGTTGTAAAGGATAATAAATTAACCAAATAAACATTGCTAGATTTGAATATATCGATGCGAAAAATTCGATATCCTTCGCCTTTTTTGTTGCTATTCTTTTTGCTAAAAAATAAGGTGGAAAATTTGTTGCTAAGCCAATTGCATAAATTGGCAATCCCATCCATAACATCAAAAATTCTAAAATAAAGGTTCCGATACTCATTTTGTTGATCTTTTCTGGACGCAACAAATGATCACGCAAATTATTCTTTTTTAACTTTTTTGTATATGATAAAACTTTTGTTTTAAGAGATTCGATCAATTCTGGATGCTGTTCATCCAGATAATTTACCATGTCTGTAATTGCTCTGCTGGCATGATATTGATGCTCTATACTTTTTTCGTTCTTTTTATGTTCTTTTAACCAAAGATGAATGTATATTTCTTCTATGCCTGTAACCAATTCGTCATTATCGGGGTTTTTGATTATAACAACTAATTTGGACATTTCTTGTTCAAGACTTTTTGTGAAACTATTTATAGCTCTCACTTTGTCTTGTTTATATTGCTCTTCGTACTTCTGTATTGAAATAGGTTTCCCAATTTCCATAAATAATTTACTGCGAAATTTTGCAGGATTTGTATAATTCAAACCTATAGGAATTACGCATACATCTTTTTTAAATTCAAAATTTTCTTCTGTCTGAAAAACGATACGGGATAACCCCTTTTTTAAAGGTTGTAAGCGCCTTTGCTGAATACAAATTGCTTCTGGAAAAATAAGAATTGTTTTATTGCTTGCAAGCAACGTTCTGCATTCTTCAAATGATTTATTATTTTTTTTGATTTCACCATAGCCTTCTTGCAAACGAAACATAGGACTCATATTCATGCTATTCAAGGCCCATTTTACAAAACGACCTTTGAACACATCACCACGCGCATAAAATCTTACTTTTTGCGGTACGGTCATAGCAACAATTACCGGATCAACAAGAGCATTGGTGTGATTGGGAGCCCAAATAATAGGTTTGTTAGCAGGAATATTCTTTAACCCGATGTATTCGTATTTATAAAAAATTCGAAAAAAAATATTCCCCAACGGCCTTAAAATAGTATATAACACGAATCAGATTTTTAAAATTAAAAAACAAAAATAATTAATTGACTTTAATAAGTGAATTCATTTGAAAAAATAGTTTGAATGTAAATTAACATTCGAACAAAAGACGCTGACCTTTTTCTGAATGATTGAAATGGCCATTTTCATAGACCAAATTGCCATTTACAAACGTGTGTGTAATTTTTGAATGGAATACAGCTCCTTCAAAAGGCGACCAGCCACATTTATAATATATGTTTGATTTGTCAACTGTCCATGGGGAATTTAGATCAACTAAAACCAGATCGGCAAAATATCCTTCACGAATATATCCACGTTTTTCAATCTTAAAGCAATCTGTTACAGCATGAGACATTTTCTCCGCAATTTTCTCTAAAGAGATTTTTCCTTGTCTATTTAATTCCAACATTGCTACTAAAGAGTGTTGTACCAAAGGGCCTCCAGATGGAGCTTTGAAGTACGACTGCTGTTTTTCTTCAAGTGTATGCGGAGCGTGGTCGGTTGCAATTATGTCAATTTTGTTTTCTAAAACTCCTTTTATCAAAGCGTTTCGATCGCTTGCTTTTTTTACAGCGGGATTCCATTTGATGAAAACGTCTTTTGTTTTGTAATCTTCATCACTAAACCAAAGATGATGAATACAGGCTTCTGCGGTTATTCGTTTTTCTTTTAGTGGAATTGTTGAGTCAAATAATTCTAATTCTTTTTCTGTTGATATATGTAAAATATGTAAACGGGTATTGTGTTTTTTTGCCAAAGCTATTGCTAAAGCAGATGATTTGTAACATGCTTCTTCGCTCCGAATTAGAGGGTGACATTCCATAGGGATATCTTCTCCGTACTTCTCTTTGTAGATTGCAATATTATTTTTGATAGTTGTTTCATCTTCACAATGTGTAGCAATTAATAATTTGCATTTTGAAAAAAGGGCTTCCAACGTTTCATTTTTATCAACTAGCATATTACCTGTTGATGAACCCATAAAAACTTTTATTCCACAAACATTTCGTGGATTTGTTTTCAGCACTTCATCAATATTATCATTGGAGGCACCCATAAAAAATGAATAATTTGCCAATGAAACTTCTGATGCTCGTTTGTATTTTTCTTCCAACAATTCCTGTGTAAATGTATTCGGAATGGTATTTGGCATTTCCATGAATGAGGTTACTCCTCCTGCTACAGCCGCTTTTGCTTCTGTATAAATTTCCGCTTTGTGAATTAACCCAGGTTCACGAAAATGCACTTGGTCATCAATACAACCTGGAAACAAATACTTGCCAGTAGCATCAATAATTAGGTCAGCTTTAATATTTATTTCTGCAGACGAAATTTTTGCAATTTGATCATTTTGAATCAAAACATTTCCACGAATTATTTTCCCTTCGTTAACGATGTTTGAATTTATAATTAAAATAGTTTTCATCAGAAAGTAACTTTTAATTTAATTTCTTTACCATTCCTAAGAACGGTAACTTCAACGGTATCTCCTGCCTTATATGCAGATAAACCTTTCATATAATCCATTGTGCTCTCCACTTTTATTTCTCCAAACTGGATCACAACATCTCCTTTTAGGATCCCGGCTTTTGATGCAGGTTTTCCATCGGTAACACCATCAATACGCATTCCTTTTCCATCATAAGTATAGTCAGGCATTACACCCATGGTAATTTTATATTTCCGTGTACCGGAGTCTGTGTTTCTTGTTTTTAGGAATTGAAGTTTAGGTAATTTTTCTGTTTCTTCTTCGATTTTAATAATGTATTCCAATACCTTTTTTTCACCAGCGAAATTAATTTTTGAATAATCATCGCTTGGTTTATGATAATCGGAATGCTGTCCTGTAAAGAAATGTAAAGCTGGAATATTTGTTAAGTAAAAAGATGTTTGATCGGAGTGCCCAATACCTGCACTGTCTTTTTTTATGCTTAGATCTGTTTGTGTTTTATCAATCATTGGCACCCAGTCGGGCGCTGTTCCTACACCAAATATCATGAGTTTTTTTGTTGTATCATTCATGCGGCCGATCATATCCATGTTGATCATGTAATTCACTTTTGAAAAATCGATGGTAGGGTTTTCGCAAAATTTCTTAGAGCCATATAATCCTAATTCTTCACCAGAAAAACAAATGAATAAAAAATTGAATTTTTCTTTACGATTGTTTTGTGAAAAATAGCGCGCGAGTTCAAGAACTCCAGCTACTCCTGAAGCGTTGTCGTCAGCTCCATTATGTATTTTCCCTAAAGGATTTGGGTCAAGTGAGTTTTTATCTAATCCCATTCCCAAATGATCGAAATGAGCCCCAATTATCACTGTGTTTTCTGCTCCATTATCGAGATAGCCTACAACATCGATTGCAGAAACAACTTCGCCACCGATGGTATCGTGAACATCTTTTGGTTTTTTGAATGTATAGGAATAATAATAACTATTTAAATTTCCTTTAGGTGAAAGTTTTAGATTGCTATAATTTGTTCTTATGTAATTAGCAGCCGTTAGTTCATCTTGGGTTCCGGTTCCTCGTCCCTTTAATTTATCACTTGCCAGAAATTTGATATGCTTTTTTAATTGTGATACGCTAATTTCTTGCGCAGAAACCGTGTAGAATGAAAAGATTAGTATAGCGAAAAACAGAGTTAAAGATTTCATTATGAATAGGAATTAATTAATCCACCCAATCGGCAATAAAGACATTGGTATCGTGTGTTCCGTGGTTATTTCTGTTAGATGAAAATACTAATTTCTTTTTGTCGGGCGAAAACATTGCGAAAGCATTAAATACACTTTCAGTTGTTATTTGTTCTAAACTTGTTCCATCTTCATTAATCATATATAACTGAAAATTAAATCCATTTTCTGCTTTACAATTAGAAGAGAAAATTATTTTTTTTCCATCAGGCGAAAAAAATGGCGCCCAGTTTGCTTTTCCGAGGTGAGTGATTTGTTTTAAATTAGATCCATCGATGTTGCAAACAAAAATTTCCATATCACTAGGAGCAACCAATCCTTGAGCATAATAATCTTTGTACTCTTTTACTTCTGACTCAGTTTTCGGTCTTGAAGCCCGAAAAACTAATTTAGTTCCATCTGGTGAAAAAAATGCGCCACCATCATATCCTAAACCATTAGTGATTTGTTTTTGGTTTGTTCCATCAATATTCATGGTCCATAATTCCAGATCACCAGAACGAGTAGAAGTAAAAACAATTTTATCTCCTTTCGGGGAAATTGTTGCCTCGGCATCATATCCGGGGGAATCGGTAAGTTGTTTGGTTATATTTCCTTTTAGGTCAGCAATAAAAATATCGTAAGAACTAAAAATATTCCATAAGTATTTTCCATTTTTTCTTAGGTCACCGGTTTCAGGGCAGTTTTCTCCGGCCTTATGTGTTGATGCATATAAAATGTGATTGCCATCGGGTAAAAAGTAAGCGCAGGTTGTTCTGCCTTTTCCTGTGCTGATCCTTGAAGGTTTGTATAAAGTGTCTTTTGATGCATCAGAAATATTCATCATAAAAATCTGGTCGCAATTCACTCCCCATTTTTTATAGTTGGATTGAAAAGAAAGATTTTTACTGTCGAAGCTAAAATATGCTTCAGCGTTATCGCCTCCAAAAGTTAGTTGTGTAATGTTTTTTAAATGTTTTTCATTTTGAGAAAATGAAAGTTGAAAAATCAGAACAGTAAAAATTAAAATTATTTTTTTCATGTGTAGATAATTTTTTCACACCAATTAGTTGATTCTCTATGAAATCGCAATTAGTTTATTGTGACTGTTTTTTAGAAATTTTTTTGAAGCGCATTTGTAACACTCCCCAAAATGCTTCTTTAAAAATGCCTTTGCTCATTTTAGAAGAGCCTTCAATTCTATCGGTAAATGTAATTGGAACCTCAACTAAATTAAATCCAAGTTTGTAAGCTGTGTATTTCATTTCGATTTGAAAAGCGTAGCCAACAAATTTTATTTCATTGAAATTAATTCGCTCGAGTACTCTTCTTTTGTAACATTTGAATCCTGCAGTTGTATCATGTATTGGAATCCATAATACCATTCGAGCGTATACTGATGCATAAAAAGACATCAAAACTCTTCCTTTGGGCCAGTTTTCAACCTTTCCGTCTTTAACATATCTCGATCCGATTGCAACATCGGCACCATTTACACAAGCTTCTCGTAAACGAACCAAATCATCTGGATTATGAGAGAAATCGCAATCCATCTCAAAAATATATTCATATTTCCGTTGTAGTGCCCATTTAAAACCGTGTATGTAGGCTGTTCCTAAACCGAGTTTACCTTTGCGTTCTTCAATAAATAATTTATTAGGAAATTCCTGCATTAGATTTTTTACAATAGCAGCAGTTCCATCCGGAGAACCATCATCAATAATTAATAAATGGAAAGGGTGAGGCAAAGAAAACACTTTGCGAATCATTCGCTCAATATTTTCTTTTTCGTTGTATGTTGGTATTATAACTAAACTATCGGACACGCCTTATTTCTTTGAGGAGCGAAGATAGTTCATATTCAGGAATTATGAAAGTTTTAACAATTTTTTAGGATCGCCTTTTTATATTGGTAAGCTAGGACAGCATTTACTAAACAGCTCCGTTTTTAATATCTTCAACTACTGAAGGATCTAGGAGCGTTGACGTATCACCCAGATTATGAATATCACCTTCTGCAATTTTCCGTAAAATGCGTCTCATGATTTTACCGCTTCGTGTTTTAGGGAGAACTTTTACTATTTGAATTTTATCTGGTCGCGCCATTGCTCCCATATTTTTAGTGACAGTTTCAATAATTTCTTTGATTAACAAATCTGTATCTTTTCTTTCATGTCCGCACACAACAAAAGCGTAAATCCCATATCCTTTAATATTATGCTGATAACCAACAACTGCGCTTTCAACAAGGTCGGGGTGCATATCAATTGCATTTTCAATTTCTGCTGTTCCTAATAAATGGCCGGAAACTTTTATTACATCATCAACGCGTCCCGTTATGTGGTAGTAGCCATCTTCATCTCGTTTACAAGCATCGCCTGTAAAATAATATCCTTTAAATGTTTCAAAATAATTTTCCTTACAACGGTTATGATCTCCATATGTAGTGCGGATAATAGAGGGCCAAGGGAATTTAACACACAATCTTCCTTCAACATTATTGCCAATAATTTCATTGCCTTTTTCATCCATCAACGCAGGTTGAATTCCTGGCAAAGGTAATGTAGCAAAGCCCGGTTTTGTTTTTGTGACACCTGCAATGGGCGAAATCATTATTCCACCTGTTTCAGTTTGCCACCATGTATCTACAATCGGACATTTTTCTTTACCAATATATTTATTGTACCAATGCCATGCAACCTCGTTTATGGGCTCTCCAACACTTCCTAATACTCGTAAAGAATCAAGTTTGTATGGTTTCACAAAATCGAGGCCCGCTGCTTCCAGCGAACGAATTGCTGTTGGGGCGGTGTAAAAAATATTTACCTGATGTTTATCAATTGTTTGCCAAAATCTTCCTGCATCAGGAAACGTAGGTGTTCCTTCAAAAAGAAGTGTTGTAGCACCTGCTAGCAATGGGCCATAAACCGAGTAAGAGTGACCTGTAATCCAGCCAATATCTGCAGTACACCAAAATACTTCTTTATCATTGTATTGAAAAACATTTCGAAATGTATAATCTACATACACCATATATCCGCCACATGTATGCACAACACCTTTTGGTTTTCCGGTTGAACCGGAAGTGTATAATATAAAAAGCATGTCTTCTGCATCCATTATTTCTGCAGGATAATTGGATGAGCATTTTTTCATTTCATCCTGCCACCAAACGTCACGATTGGCCACCATTTTTACATTTTCATTCGTATGCTTATAAACGATTACTTTTTTTACGGAAGGACAAATTTGTAGCGCATCATCAATAATATTTTTAAAAGGAACCTCTTTTAATCCACGAGATGCGCTATCAACAGTGATAATCATGTTGCAACCAGCATCGTGAATTCTATCAGCCACAGATTTATATGAAAAGCCACCAAATACAACAGAATGAATTGCACCAATGCGCGCACAAGCTAAGATTGCTATTGCTAGTTCAGGAACCATTGGCATGTAAATGCAAATTCGGTCACCTTTTTGTGCATTATTATTTTTTAACACATTTGCAAAACGACAAACTTCTGCATGAAGTTCCTTATAAGTTAATTTCCGAACTTCATCTTTAGGGTTATTTGGCTCCCAGATAATTGCTGTTTGATCTCCTCGTGTTTCGAGATGACGATCAAGACAATTTTCTGTGATGTTGAGTTGTCCCCCCTGAAACCATTTTATAGTTGGTTCATCAAAATTCCATTCCAAAACCTTATCCCATTTTTTCTGCCAGGTAAACTGTTCGGCTTTTTCTGCCCAAAAGGCTTCAGGTGTTTCTATACTATGTTTGTATTCCTGCTGATATTGTTCGAAAGAAGTAATTCGGTTCATAGGGAAAGTATTTTAAATTGGGTAACTAGTTAAAGGTACCAATTTTAAAATGGAAAAGAAAATTGCATTTGAGTAGACTATTAATGGAATCAAACAAATGATTTATGTTATGTAAAAATCATTTCGACAATTCGCTTGCTCTGTCTCTAGCCTTAACAATGCCTTTTTGAAGGTTAATCCCAACATTAGTAGCTTCAAATGAAGTTAATGCAGCTTCGGTAGTTCCTCCTTTTGATGCAACAGCTTTTATTAATTCATCAAGTGATTTGTTTGTGGTATTCATTAAATGAAAAGAGCCTAACATTGTTTGTTTAACAAGCATTGAAGATGTTGCTTCATCAAATCCCATTTGTTTTCCGGCTTCAATCATTTGTTTTACAATGTAGAAAAAATAGGCCGGTCCACTACCGCTCAATGCAGTAACAGCATCTAACAAATCTTCATTTTCGAAAAATACAGTACGCCCGGTTGTTGCCAATAAATTTTCAGCTTTGCGAATTTGTTCCAGGGAAACTGATTTGTTAGCAGTGAATGCTGTCACTCCCATGCCTAATTCGGCTGGAGAGTTTGGCATTGCACGTATTATGTTTGGGTTATTCAATACGTTTTCAATACGTTGAATTTTTACTCCTGCCATAATTGAAATAATACATTTGGCTGGTTCTAAAATATGTTTAAGCTCCTTTGCTAAGTCCTCGAAGTCTTGAGGTTTTACTGCAATAATTACAATATCGCTTGTGGCAATTTTTGGGTCATTTATAACAGTTACTTCACCAACATTAAGTTTTATTAATTCTTGTTTTCGAACTTCATTTTTTTCGGCAAGCAATAAATTTTCTTTTGAAACGATATTATATTTCAAAAATGCACGGGCATAAATTAATCCCATGTTGCCGCATCCTACAATTGTAATTTTCATTTTGTTAAATTATTTTGGAGCCCCAAAAGTATAAATAAAAAACGTCCCGCAATATTGCGGGACGTTTCATTTGTCCTAGTTAATAATGAAAAATTATTTATTTCCAAAATTGTTTGGATGCAATCTATCAAACCAAACCTGAGAAGATATTACATCACTTGCAGGTGTTAATCCTTGTGTGCCCACAGTTAGATTTGCAGTATTCAAATTTTTCTCATCGGTATTGTAAGAAATTCTTCTTGGAACAAAACCGTTAGCTGTACCTGCGTTTGAAGCAGGTGTGAATTGAGGATAACCGCTTCTTCTCCAGCTGTTGAATGCTTCAACACCTTGTCCAAATAATGAAACCCATTTTTGTTCAGCAATTAACTTAGTATTATATGCCGCATTATAAGTAAAATTGGAATCGGCAAGCATTGAAGTTACTGCAGTAGCTGGAAGACCATTTTGAACAAATGATTCAGTTACTGCAGCCTCATAATTTACTTGGTTAGGATTCATTTCTGCCTTAATAAATAATACTTCAGAATATGACATGAAGTAAAAAGGAGTGGCAGAATTATAATATGTTGAGCCCAACCATGAATTGGTATTAATACCACCAGATACTCCGTTTTTTCCTCCAACAAATTTTCCATCAGCAAGTGGATTAGCATAAACAGCTAAACGTGAATCTGCTGGTAAAGTTGAGTCAGCAGATTTTCCCATCATATAGTTAACTAATGTTGAGCTTACTCTGAAATCATTTTTTCTGGAAGAGCTCGGATTAATCCACTGATAAACAGGATTGCCGGAAGTTGCATAAACTATTTTTGCTTCATCAGCACTAGATTGAAAAATATCTGTTCCAGCTAATAATGCATTTATTTCTGCAGTTTTGTTTAATCCTCCACTGTTCATGGTAAGATAAATTCGCAATTTTAAACTGTTCGCAAATTTTTTCCACTTATCCATATCACCACCATAAAGAAGATCATAGGTAGGTAATTCAGTGATTGCATTAAATCCAGTAGCAGGATCCATTAACGAAATCCCTTTATCCAAATCTGTTAGTACAGCATTCAATACTGTTAATTGAGGATCATAAGCAGGTGTTATTTTCCCATCTGCTGCTAGTCCAGCTTCAGTATAAGGAACATCGCCCATTAGCATTGTTAAGTTATATCCGATATAACCTTTTAACACCAATGCGATTGCCTGATTATTCGGCTGTGCATCTGCGATTGCAGCTTTTTCAGCTTGAATACAATCTTCAAAAGATTGAGTATAAAGCGAACTCCAAATTATATCCTGTCTGTCATTACGAGGCTTGTATTTATCCTCATCCATATAAGTGGTTGCTTTTGAATGTTGAACCCATAGGTCGGTCATTACCATCCCTGCTCTCAATTGCAATGTATAAGCAGTAGTTGCCATTGCATTCGATAACAACATTTGTGATGGAACTTCTGCTGGGTTATTTGGACTCACATTCATGTCATCAAATCTTTTCTTACAAGAAAAAACAGATGTTAAGAGTAGTGCTCCAAAACCATATATTATTATTTTTTTCATTTTCATGATAATAAGATTTTTAGATTAAAATACAATTTTTAGATTAGCTCCAATTGAACGTGTTGAAGGAACTGCGTTGGATTCGAAACCAGATGCATTGCGAGAATTCGCGCTGTTAACTTCAGGATCCATATAAGGTAATTTAGAATAAATGATCCATAAATTTCTACCATATACTCCAATTTCAATTTTACTAAAAGGGCTCTTCTTTACAAAGCTTTCAGGTAAAGTATATCCTAAATTTACCTGACGAAGTTTTACAAACGTTGCATCATACACATTGTTTGAAAAATTCATATAAGAACGATCACCCCAATAATATTCATTTGGAATTGGTGTTGTGTTTGCTACTCCTGTACTTACCCATTGGCCAGTTGAATTGTCAGCAACCATTCCTTCATTAACTAAACCTGCATCAGGTCTATTTTCTGTTCTTGCTGATAATCCAGAATAATCCATCCACATGTTAGTTTGTGAATATATTTTTCCGCCTTGTTGCCAATCGATTAAGAAACCGAATGTAATCGCTTTGTATGTAATAGTGTTCTCTAATCCCATTCTGAAATCAGGAGTAACATTTCCTAATACTTGAGGCTTAGGGTCTTTAATTAAATATCCGTCAGCATCTGTCAAAAGATGTCCATTTCCGTCAGATAATACTCCGTTACCATATAAAGTACCATATGTTTCTCCTTTTACTAAATAAAGGTCAGCCCAGTCTCTAGCTAAGAAAATTTTATCTAATCCTTCAGCAACTTCTAAGATCTTACCTTTGTTCTTACCAAAGTTCAATCCGATATCCCATTTAAACCCTTTTTCTGTTGTTACTGCATTTAGGTTTAACATGATTTCGATTCCTTGATTATTGATCTTACCAGCATTGATTATAGTAGATGAATAACCTGATGAAGCAGGAATTGAAACAGGAACAATAAGGTTTTTGGTAGTTGTATTGTAGTAAGTAATATCAAGTCCTACACGGCTATTAAAAAATCTTAGATCAGCTCCAACCTCAAAAGATTGAGTGCTCTCAGGTTTTAAATTAGCATTTTTTAATGTGTTTTCCTCTGTAATCAAAGTAGCGCCATTGAAAGGGTTGTTGATAATTGATGGGTCTGAACCAATTTCTCCTTTTGCTTTGTAAGAAGTTAAATTGTAAGGGTCAGTATCATTACCAGTGAATGCTAAACCTGCTCTTAATTTACCAAATGATAACCATTTTTGAGATTTCATTAATTCAGAGAAGATAAAACTTCCTGAAAAAGATGGGTAAAAATAAGATCTGTTTTTAGATGGTAAAGTTGATGACCAGTCGTTTCTTGAAGTAATATCTAAATATAAATAATCTTTATATCCCAATGAAACTACTCCATATAAACCAACAATTTCTTTTGCTGATTTATAAGATGTTATAATTGGTGCATTTGCAGCAAAAGATACATTATAAAGATCTGGAACTAACAAACCTCTAACTTCAGTGTTGCTAGTTTGGTAGGTGGTTCTGAAATAATTGTATCCAAAAATACCTGTTACAGAAAATTTATCTTTAAATCTTTTATTAGCAGTTAACATTGCATCAATATTACTTGTGTTCTTTCTGGTTTTATCGTCATAAAATCCACCACTTTGCATATAGGAATAATCAATTGTTCCTTTTTTGAATTGTTGGAAACGACTCTCAGTATAAAAATCAGAACCAGCTCTAACAGTTGCTGATAACCAATCATTAAATTTGTAATTAAATTTAGCGGTTGATAATACTCTATCTCTACGATCCTTGTTAATGTTATTATTCAAGGTCCAATAAGGATTGTTGTGATACACTGGATTCCAATTGTAATGAAGTCCTGTTGCTGGGTCAATCTCGTCAAAATGAGCTTGTAATTCTTTCATATCAACTTGACGACCAAACCATCCAAATAATGATTGTAGAGGATTGTATGAATCATATCCAACACCTGGACGATTTTTACCTTGTGATAAGGTATAATTAATTCCAATTTCAGTGCTAAGTTTTTTAGTCAATTGTCTGTCGATGTTTAATCCTGCAGTGTATTTATTATAAGCAGTGTTATGAACAGTTCCTTTTTGATTATAGGTAGATAAAGATACACGTACCGCACCTTTGTCATCGCCACTGGCAATTGAAAGAGCGTTTGTACATTGATGACCTGTCTCAAAAAAGTCCTTTATATTATTAGGTTGTGCTACCCATTTTGAAGGCGCACCACGATAATTAATATAATCTCTTCCATCTAAAGGCGCACCCCAACTTTCATCGGCACCCATAAAATTTCCAGTTCCATCTGAAGGGTCGTCACCAGTGTATCCTTGTCCGTAAGAATTCTGGAATTTTGGTAAACGTAATGTTTTGTCTATTGAAACACCAACATTATATGTTACTTGAAAATCAGAATTTTTTCCTTTTAAGCCTTTACCACTTTTTGTAGTAACGATAATAGCTCCGTTTGTTGCTCTTGAACCGTATAGTGCAGCAGCAATTGGCCCTTTAAGAATATTAACTGATTCTATATCATCTGGATTTAAATCCGAAATAGGATTTCCTGGGTTAGGAGAGCCGGTACGTGCTGCTCTAAAATCGTTGTCAACAGGAATACCATTAATAACAAATAATGGCGAATTGTTTCCGGTAAAGGAAGTGGCACCGCGCAATGTAATGTTAGAAGAAGCACCAACTGCTCCGCTTGAAGATGTGATGTTTAATCCGGCAACTTTGCCTTCTAATGAGTTAATAACACTCATTTCACGAGCACCTTGTACGGCATCACCTTTAACTTCTTGTGAAGCATAACCCAGTGATTTTTTCTCACGGGAAATACCAACTGCAGTTACAACAGTTTCTTTAAGTAAAGTTGTGTTCGGCACAAATGCAATATCAATTACATCTTTATTCGCATCTACTGCTTGGGTGATGTAACCCACTGAAGAGATAGCAAGTTTTTTGCCTTCACCTTCTACATTAATAGAAAATACACCCTTCTCGTTAGTAGAAGTTGCATTAGTAGTTCCAACTACTAAAACTGTTACTCCGGGAAGCGTTTCGTTTGTTTTGGAATCCTTTATGGTTCCGGTTATTATTCTACCTTGCGCAAACACTGCGACTTGTAGGAGAATAAACATGACTGTAAATAGTACGTTTCTTCTTTTCATTTTTGTAGCATTTTTAATTTATGGGGTCAATTTGGACATTTTAACTTTAATTAACAACATAAATGGGGGTGATTTTTAGAAGTCACTCCTTGTTAAGGCAAAAGACGGTTTGTAATATGTTGACTGCTAGTGTGTTGTTGTTTGGTTTTTTTGAAAAAGAGTTATCAACTTTTTGAAAGTTGATATTTTTAATGCTTTTTATAATGCTCTCTTATGACCACTTTTTGCAATTCTCTTTTTATTATTAGGTCAGTAACAATCACTGAAAATGATTCGGAGGAATTTTCGCTTACAGCCTTTTTAATTTGAATATCGCTAACATCGATACGATAAAGAATGCCTAAAAATTTTTGATGATTGTTATTTATCAGATTTTTTATTTGTGGTTCAATTTGCTCAAACAATTCTTGATACGCATTATATGCATTGCCCGAAAACTTTATTTCCATTCCAAACATATCAAAATCTTTAATGATTTGAGCGGCTGTGTCTTTTATCAGATCAAGACGATTGAAATACGGTGTTATATCTGTGAAATTCATTTTCAATTTATTTCAAATCATGTTTTTTATACTTTTTGGAACAGTTTTTTTGATAAAACTTTAAAAGGGTAAAGTGTTAGGCCAGAAATTAATTGGTTTTTACAATTTTCTGTGTAACTCTTTTTTCTTTTGATTGAATCGTTATCAGGTATATTCCCGTGGAAAAGTTTGTTATATCAAATTGTTTTTTTGTATTAATTGAAGGTTTTACCCCTTCTTCAACTATTATAATCTTTCCTGTTTCATCTAGTATTTTTATTGTAAGCGTATTGATTAAATCAATAAAATTAAAACCGATAAATATGAATGAATTATCGTTTGTTATTTTAATTGCATTGTTAAAATCTAACTCATTTACAGATTGTACTGTGATGTATTCATTGGGTGTTGTGTACGAACATCCTGTGCTGGTGTCGGTTACTGTAAGGCTATAATTACCTGTTTGTACAGCAATACATGTATCATTCGAAGCACCAACAATAGGATTGTTATTAAAATTCCATTGGGTAGCATATGAAAAAAATAATGCATTAATTGAATACATGGATGCAGGGTTTATGTGATCAATATCTGAGTAAGGAAGTGGATTAACGCTTACTTGCACAGAGTCGAAATTCTTGCATCCAAATGATGTGATTGCTGTGATAGAATATTGAGTAGAATTGTTTGGTGTAATTGATATTGATGGAGTAGTTAAGTTTCCAGGTTGCCAAATAATATTGCTTGCTATATCCGTATTTGCATTTAATGTAATTGAATTGCCATCACATATTGCTGTGTCATTTGAAACAGTTAGTAATGGATTTGAGTTGACATTAACTATAACATTTTGAATGGTATCAGATGTTGTAATGTTTGCACTATCAGCTATTACAAAAGTATAGTTTCCACTTATTGCAGTTGGCTTCCAAATGAAAGGGGAGTGAGAATCAATATAGTTTGCAGCAATAGTGTCAAAAATGCCACCATCAACAGAGTAAAATATATTTACTTTGTTGACACCAAAACTTTGCCAGTCAATTGGAATTGATGTTGAATCAGACTCGCAAAATGAATTATTTGAACTTCCGCTAGTTGCCACAATTATTGGGTTTGATACCGGGTTGCAAAATAATTTATTGCAATAATCGTCAGGAGCATATTTTGTAACGATAAATTGTTGAGATGGGGAAGCAACTGAAGTATTTCCAAAATGCACATTTATTCCTTTCAATGTAAAATACAGATCTCCACATTTGCTTTTTTCC
This sequence comes from uncultured Bacteroidota bacterium, assembly GCA_903919535.1. Lineage (GTDB taxonomy): Bacteria > Bacteroidota > Bacteroidia > 2-12-FULL-35-15 > 2-12-FULL-35-15 > 2-12-FULL-35-15. The sequence goes on from CAIXIP010000244.1 coordinate 42,703, forward strand.
ATCATACCAGATTCTTCCAAAAAATTATAATAATCATCTTTACAGACTAAACTATTTACCCATAATAAATTTCCTGAAGAGCTATATTCTCCAATAAAAAAATCATTATTCTCTTTAGCTTCTATTCCTGAAGGAGTAATGTTTTGTGAATAAAATCCAGCAAATGGAAGTTCTAACCCATAATAATAGGTGCTTGTTTTTCCAAAAACATATGGGTTATTGTTTTCGCCAACAACTACATTTCTAACATCTGGGGCTTTGATTAAGTTATACCAAATTAAATTCCCATTCAAATCGAATTTAGCAATAAAGCTATATTGATTCGAAAATGTTGTAATCGTATTTGTGCCAATAGTAACATTTGTACCCACGCTTTGGTCGTCCTTATTCCATGATCCGGTAAAATAAATATTGTTGTCGGCATCAATATCAAAAGAAATAAAATCACCTAAAGAGCTCCAGTTGGCATTTGGGGGTATATTTATTTTACTTGAAATAAATGCATTAGTCCATGAATTAGAACTTGTATCAGCAATAGCTACAAAATAAATTTGTTCACTATTAGAACAGTTAAGTGTTGTGTTTCCAAAATAAAAATTGCCATTCGCCCCCTTCCCAACAACAACAAGTCTTCCTTGCTTGTCGAATTTTATTTTCGGACTAAGAACAGGAATTTGTGTTCCAACAACGGTACTGTAACTTAATGATTGGGTCGTAATAATCCGTTGCGTTGATTGTAATGGGACATTTAATTCGTTGATAAAAATTCCATTTGTGTTATAGTGCATTATTTTATAAGCAAAGTTTGAAAATAGCACAGATACATAAATGTCATTATTCCTTCCTAAAAGAATGTCTGAACTCATTGATACAAAGGATGCATTGTTGGGGTTTGTAACTGCCCATTGTGCCACTCCATTACTATTGTATTTAACAACAAAAAACTGTTTAGTATTGAATGGAGAAATAGACAAGGTTATTCCATTGCCAAAGTCGATAAATTGTGAAGCAACTGTTCCGCTAACATAAATGTTTCCTAATG
>CAIXIP010000245.1 GCA_903919535.1 uncultured Bacteroidota bacterium
TCTCAATCAAGAGATAAGAATAACAATTTATCACATATAAACTATAAAAAACAATTTGCATTAATAAAAGGGCTTAATGTTGTAAATATTGAGACTAAAACTATCGAACAATTATAAATGACAAGAAAACATCTCAAATCACTTTTTAGATTTTTTTTAAATAATAAAAAAAAAACAACACACACACAAATTGGAAGCTTCCAAATGTTAATTAATAATGATCATGCTTTGCCTTATTATTTGAAATTTTTGCCTCATTATTCAAAAAATTTTCCTCGAATTGCAGGTCATGTCAATAAAAAACATTCTGATTTAGTTATTCTTGATATTGGCGCTAATATAGGTGACACTGTTGCCCTAGTGAGAAGCGAAATTAATTGTCCAATTATATGTATAGAAGGTGATAGTTATTTTTTTAGCATTTTAAAAAAGAACATCGAACAATTCATTCAAGTTATTCCCTTTCAAATATTTCTAGGTGATTCTTCAAAAACAATTACTGGCAAAACAGAATGCAATAGAGGAACCTTAAAAATAACAGAAAAAAACACAGTTGAAAATAGCGAAAAAATTGAAATAACCACATTAGATAACTTTTTTTTCCAACATAAAGATATCAATAAAGCTAAACTTCTGAAAATAGATACTGATGGCTATGATTTAAAAATTATTAGAGGAGGGCTTAAATATATTAATGAAACTAAACCTATAATATTTTTTGAATATGATACTACTTTATTATCTGAAGCAAATGATGATGGGTTATCTACCCTAGATTTATTAGATAAAATAGGTTACTCTTCAGCCCTTTTTTATGATAATTATGGTCGATTAATTTTATCTACAACTCTCCAGAACAAAGAACAAGTTGAGCAAATGCACAATTATATAAAGAAAGGAAATGGCGCATTTCCATATTTTGACATTTGCTTGTTTCATAAAATAGATACTAATCTTGCAGAAGAAGTTATTCGGAATGAAATGGAGTATTTTAAAAACATTTAATCGAAATTTTTCAACTTTTAACGATGAAACTTTTATTTGACTTTCAAACTTTTGAAAACCAGAAACATGGAGGAGTTTCTCGTTACTTCTTCGAATTAATTTCGAAGTTTCCTCAAACACAAAAATTATCTTTCAATTTACCGATACAATATAGTAGTAATGTGTATATCAAAACATTGCCAGAATTTAACAATACCATTATTGGTGGATCGGATTATTACAATGACTTTCTTAATGGAATTGAATTCAAAGGCAAATTTCGATTATATAATACAAGAAATAAATTTTTTAGGAATTCCAATTTTAAAATAAATAAAAATAGATTTTTATCATTAAAAGCAATACAAAAAAAGGATTTTGACCTTTTTCATCCAACGTATTACAACCCTTACTTTATAAATTATTTAATAAAAAAACCATTTGTAGTTACTGTTTTTGATATGATTCATGAATTACATAAAAATTACTTTTCTGCATCTGATCCTACTTCATATTTCAAGAAAGAACTCTGTTTAAAAGCCAATAAAATAATTTCTATTTCAGAAAACACAAAAACAGATTTAATAAAATTATATGGAATTGATGAAAATAAAATTGAAGTAATCCATTTAGGAAATTCATTTGTAAATCTAGAGGTAAAATCGATTCCAATTTTCAACTTTCCATATTTACTTTTTGTTGGAAACAGGACACTTTATAAGAATTTCAACTTTTACATAAAATCAATAGCTTACATTTTAAAAAAAAAACATATATCTTTTATTTGCGCAGGGAGTGTTCCATTTTCTCCATCTGAGGTTAATTTGATTAAAAGCTTAGGAATAGAAAATCACGTTAAACATATTATTGCCGATGATTTGATATTGAAAAATTTATACCAAAATGCTCATGCATTTGTATTTCCAAGCCTTTATGAAGGATTTGGAATTCCAGTTTTAGAGGCATTTGCTTGTAATTGTCCGTGTATTTTAAGTACAGGAGGATCTTTGCCAGAAGTTGGAGGTGATGCGGCACTGTATTTTGAACCTATGGATGTAAATTCGATCCAATCAACACTATTAGAATTATTATCAAACGATAATTTAAGGTCAACATTAATTGAAAAAGGAAAAAAAAGATTGATTCTTTTTTCTTGGGAAAAGACTTACAATAAAACAATTAATTTGTACGAATCCATAATTAATGGATAAGCTTGATCATAAAATGGATAAGTATTTTTTTATTAAAATCAGAACAAACCATGGTCGTCATACAGATGTATACGTTGATTTTGAGGAACAATTAAAAACAACAACTGGCTGGCAACCAATTAAATCTGCAAATAAATATTTTCAATTTATTTTCAATTTGGTTATTCACCCTTTACTAAAAAAGCGAGTTCTAAAACTAAATCTAAATTTTTGTAAAAGCAATAAAAA
>CAIXIP010000246.1 GCA_903919535.1 uncultured Bacteroidota bacterium
GATCTTCCAAATTATTTATTATATATTTGACAATAATTTAAAACAAAATCTAAAAATCTATTTCAATATGATTTTCAATCCAATAAAAAAACTGATCGGTAAAACTTCAATTGTTGCAATTGTTGTATTTGCTTTTTACAGTTGTGGTTCAGGAACAAATGATACTGTTAAAGAATCAACAGATAGTATTGCAGCAAAACCAGCAACAGACACGATAAAAAAACAAAATGTTTTTTATTCTATCCCTTCTCCAATTCAACTTGGGCAGTTTTTAAAACGCTCTGGAGCGAGCTACGATATCAAGGTTTTGAATCCATTAGATAACGCTTCTAAATATTCTTCTACCACCAAAAAGGCGTTGAATCTAGGAGTTTATGGTGCAGATTTGAGCTATTCAGCAATTTTTAATCAGACACAGGAAATACAATCATATTTAAATGGTTCAAAAAAATTAGCTGAAGATCTAGGGATCTCGAATAGCTTTTCCAAAGAAACAATTAAGCGTATGGAAACAAATATTGCAAACAAAGATTCAGTATTGCAGATTATTTCCGAAATTTTTCTAAACTCTAACGAATCACTGAAAGATAACGATCAATCAAGTATTTCAAGTTTGGTTATTACAGGAGGTTTTATCGAAGGATTATATGTTGGAACACATGTTGCAAAAACAGTTAAAAAGAATGAAGGTATCATTACTCGTATTGCTGAATTAAAAGGGTCGCTTAATAATTTAATTACTATCCTAAGTTTAGAAAAACAAGATGCTGATATGGTAGACCTGATAACTGACCTAAAAAGTATTAAAGAAGTTTATGATGAAATGGTTGTAACCGAATCAAAAGCTGTTGCAAAAGCAGATACAACTAAAAATACAATGACTATTGGTGGCAGCGCACATTATAGCTTGTCAAAAGAGCAATTGGAAAAGATCACTGCAAAAGCAGAATCAATCAGAGCTAAGATTATTAAACCTTAAGAACTAAGTTTATGAAAAGTAGAAATATCCTTAAAATAGTAATACTTCTTGTATTAGCTTTTAATGCAGCAGGCTTTGCCCAATGCAATAGTTTTGCGAAAAACAAGTGTATGCCAAAGTTAAAACCATATTTAAATACACAACAATTGTGTAATACGGTTTTATTAAGTGGCGATAAAACTCAACTTTCATCAACATTTTATTATGGTGATGAGTACAGATTGTTAATTTGTGCAGAAGAGGCATTGGGTAAAATCCAACTTAATATTAGAGATGCACAAAATAATATTATTTTCACAACCAAAGGTTATGGCGTTATTATGTGGGATTTTTCTGTTGAATCAACACAGGATCTAACCTTGGAAATAGTTACACCTCCAATTTCAGCAAAAGAAACATTAGATAAAAGTGGTTGCGTATCCATACTTTTAGGATTTAAATAGGATCATTTGTTTTTTCAATTATTTTGTGTCAAAGAAATTTTCACTCACGAAAATTTGCTTTTATATGATGCGTACTAACATCTTTCGAAAGAAATATCCCAAAAAAATCTTATATTGAATTGTTTTTTATAAAAAACATTGATTTTTTAGAATGATCTATATAGGATATATAGCAGCAATATTTATTGGGATTTCATTAGGATTGATAGGCGCAGGCGGTTCGATTTTAACTATACCTGTATTAGTATATTTGATAGGGATTTCGCCTGTTAATGCAACATCTTATTCTTTATTTATTGTTGGAGTTTCTTCTGCAATTGGGGGATTACGCTATTTGCGAAATAATTTAATTTCATTGCGTACATTAATTGTTTTTGGTGTTCCATCTGTGATTAGTATTTTTCTAACACGTAAATATTTATTACATGCAATTCCTGATCATCTTTTTTTTGTAGGCACAATTGACGTAACAAAAAATGCAGCACTAATGCTTTTATTAGCTGGATTAATGGTTGTTGCTTCTTTCTCGATGTTAAGAAAATCGGTTCCATTAAAAAGTGACGTTCAAAAAAATTTGGAGCAATATCAATATTTTTTAATTTTTCAGCAGGGTATTATTGTAGGCGCATTAGTTGGATTGGTTGGGGCTGGAGGAGGTTTTCTTATTATTCCTGCATTGGTGATGCTTGCAAAATTGTCAATGAAAAGGGCTATTGGTACATCTTTAGCAATTATTTCTTTAAACTCGACAATTGGTTTTTTAAGTGATTTTGGAATGCATCATTTCGATTGGAATTTTTTAGTCGTGTTTTCCAGCTTAGCTATTATTGGAATAATTGTAGGAAGTTATTTGTCCAAATTTGTGAGTGGGGTAAAATTAAAACCGGTTTTTGGCTGGTTTATCTTGATAATGGGAATTTATATTATTACAAAAGAATTATTTTTTTAAATTGGAAAAAGAGAAATGTTTGAACTTTTAAAACAACCCTGGCCATGGTATGTATCTGGCCCATTGATAGGATTGAGTATCCCTTTATTACTTATTCTCGGAAACAAATCCTTAGGGATTTCATCTTCTTTAAAACATATTTGTGCTGCTTGTATTCCAGGAAAAATTCCTTTTTTGAATTATGACTGGAAAAATGAAAGTTGGAATCTCGCTTTTGCTTTGGGAATTATTTTTGGAGGATACATCGGAGCCGACTTGCTTACAAACCCCTCAAATATTGCTATATCGGATGCTACTATTGCTGTTTTGAAACAAAATAAGATCACAGATTTTAGCGGATATATGCCAATGGAAATTTTTAATTGGCAAAGCATCTTAACATTAAAAGGATTTATAATAATAGTAATTGGTGGTTTTTTTGTTGGCTTTGGAACACGATATGCTAATGGATGTACTTCCGGACATTCAATTATGGGATTATCAAATTTGCAATGGCCATCCTTAGTTGCAACTATTTGTTTTTTTATCGGAGGATTATTTATTACTCATCTTATGTTACCAATTATTCTAAACTTATAACATGTTAAAAACAATAAAATATATTATTTTGGGAACATTGTTCGGACTCGTATTAACAAAGACGGAAGCTATATCATGGTTTCGTATGCAGGAAATGTTTCGATTTCAATCTTTTCATATGTATGGAATTATTGGAAGTGCAATTGTTACAGGAATTATTTCTATTCAATTAATAAAACGATTAAATATAAAAACCTTAACAGGTGAAAAAATCACAATTGAAAGAAAACCTTTTAATAAAGGAACTATCATAGGAGGATTAATATTCGGAATGGGTTGGGCGTTAACTGGAGCTTGTCCGGGTCCAATATTTGCACAGATAGGAACAGGGGCCAGTGTGGCAATTGTTTTGTTATTAAGTGCAATTGCTGGTACATGGGTTTACAGCTATTTTAAACCTAAATTGCCTCATTAATTTTGTTGCATGTAACAAAAATCACAGATCATAAAAACACATTGTTTTATCTTTAAATAAAATTAGTACTAATGTACATTGAACAGTTATATACCAATTGCCTTGCGGAAGCAGCCTATTATATCGAGTCTGATGGTGTTGCAGCTATCATTGATCCATTAAGGGAAACGAGTCCGTATATCGAACTTGCAAAAAGGCGAAATGCGAAAATTAAATATGTGTTTGAAACACATTTTCATGCTGATTTTGTTTCAGGTCATGTGGATCTTGCGCGTGAAGCAGATGCTGTAATTGTATATGGCCCAACTGCAGAAGCCGGATTTGATATTCTGGTTGCAAAGGATAATGAAGAATTTATTTTAGGAAGTATAATATTGAAAGTTTTGCATACTCCAGGGCATACAATGGAATCTTCTTGTTTTTTATTGAAAGATGAAAATGGCAATGATCATGCAGTGTTTACAGGTGACACTTTATTTGTTGGAGATGTTGGCCGTCCAGATCTGGCAGTGAAAAGTGATTTAACTCGTGAAAATTTGGCCGGATTGTTATACAATTCATTAAATATAAAATTAAAAACCTTGGCTGATGATGTGATCGTATATCCTGCTCATGGTGCCGGCTCAGCCTGCGGTAAAAATATCGGCAAAGAAACTTTTTCGACAATCGGTCAACAGAAAAAATATAATTACGCATTACAAGCAACGAGTAAAGAAGAGTTTGTTAGTGCCGTATTAGATGGCTTAACAGACCCACCAAAGTATTTTTTTATGGATGCACTGCTTAATAAAAATGGTTATTCACGTATTGATGAGCTTATGAAAAAAAATACGGTGGCTCTATCAACTTTAGAATTCTTAAAAGAAATTGAGAAAGGTGCATTGGTTTTGGATACACGTGATGCCGATATTTTTGAAAAAGGATTTATTTCCGAATCTGTAAATATTGGTCTTAGTGGGCAATATGCGCCATGGGTGGGTGCAATTATAGATGCAAACAAACCATTAGTTTTGATCGCAGAGGAAGGGAAAGAAGCGGAAGCTATTTTGCGTTTGGCACGAGTTGGTTATGAAAATATACATGGCTATTTGAAAGGCGGAATCAAAGAATGGGAAAATACTGGAAACTCAATAGATAATGTTGTAGGAATCGACCCTGCCGATTTTGTAAAAACAATTAAACAGGATGATAAAATTATTGATGTGCGAAATCAAGGTGAATGGGAAACAGGAATAATAGAAGGAGCAACTTTAATTTCTTTGAATAATCTTGAAAATGAACTTTCTTTGCTTGATAAAACAAAACACTATTATATTCATTGTGCAGGTGGTTATCGTTCCATGATGGCATCTTCATTGATGAAGAAAAATGGTTTTACAAAAATAACGAATGTACGTGGAGGTGTAAATAAAGTGAAAGAGGCTGGATTAAAGCTTGTGTTGCCAATAAAAAATTAAATATAAACAACAATTAAATAAACGAAAAAAATGAAACAACAATTCTTGATTTTTATTGCCATTTTTTCTTTTGGCATTAACTCATTCGCTCAGACAACAAACAGTACAGTCGTTACAAATCTTTCTTCAGAGCGTTTTAAAGCGATTATAGCAAATGATAAAGATGGAGTAATAATTGATTTACGTACAACAGATGAAATTAACAAAGGTTTTATTAAAGGGTCTGTTCAACTTAATTTTTTAGCGAAAGATGCGGAGCAACAAATTGATAAATTAGACAAAAATAAAACATATTATATTTATTGCGCTGCAGGTGGAAGAAGTGCTGATGCTGCTGAGTATATGGAAAGTCATGGCTTTAAGCGTATTTACAATCTGGAAAAAGGTTTTTCTGATTGGGCAAAAAAGGGGTTCCCTGTTGAAAAAAAATAATGTTAAAAAGAAATAAATATTTACTGATCATAGTTGGTGTTGTACTAGGTGCAATTGCAGGTTTCATTTATTGGGAATTCTGGGGTTGCACAAATGGCTGTCCCATAAGGTCGATCTGGTGGAGAATGACATTGTGGGGAGCTGTTATGGGAGGATTGATCATGAGTATTGTTTCGGATTATTTATTTCGAAAAACGGAAGAGAAAAATTAAAAAATGCACTTAAAAAAATCCAATCGTAATTATCGATTGGATTTTTTAATTTTTAAAAGAGTGAGCAAAGAACATTTTTTGTGAATTATTTACTATCTATTTATAACACCTAAAGCCTTTACACTTAAATCAAAACTCTGAACATCATCAAATTTTAGGCGCTTATATTCTTTTTTTTGTAAGTCAATTAACGAACCCCACCACGTTCCCATCCAATCATCTTTGGAAAGACCATCATGATCAAATACTCCAAAACCAATACTATCGTTTGCATAGTAATGATATAGATTAAACGTATCATGTGCAATATATCTATCGGTACATGGCTCATAAGGAGTTTGAGCATAATATTCGTTTTTGGGGTAATTGATTGTCCAGTAAATATCAGGGTAACTGCTTTTCCATAAGGTATTGTCCATTCCTGCGGGAGAAAAAGTGGAGTCATTTCGCAATACTAATCCTCTACCATAAATAATGCTTTTATAAATTTCCGGAATATTTATTTCAAACTTAACGCGTGCATTCATTAATGGTCTTACAGCAATAATATGTTTATACGAACTGTTGCTATCAGGATTTAACACGCGTACTTCATCTGTAAATGTGGTTTGCGACATTCCAATTTCAATCGTTTGTTTCCCTTTTTTCAAATTATGAAACGCATAGAAAGGGATTTTAAATGAGATTGAATTATCACTTCGCAAATCAATAGTATCTGACAAATGCCTTAGGTCCTTCGCAGAAGAAAGAGTGTCGGTATAATAACGAAAGGTGTTTTTTAACTTTTGGTAATCTGATGTTATGATTTTATTGTTGCAAAAGAAATCAAAAGAAAAAGCTGTTTTAAAAAGTGTGTCGTGGTATTGACTGTTAATTGGGAAGGGGAAATTTTTTAATTTTTTTATAGTGAGTGTAAAAAGAAGTGAATTATCAAGTGAATCAATAGAAAATGAGATATTGTTTTTATTAAAATAACTTGACCTGCTTAAAACAGAATATGATACAGGCTTTGATTCAAATCGTTCATCATGATGTGAATTTACGCAACCGAAAAAAAATAGGGTAAATAGCAATACTAACAAATGCAATCTGAAGTTCATATACCAAAGATAATTCTTTAAAAGAAAAAACCAACCTCTATTGAGATTGGTTTTTAATATGCTCCTTTACTTCTTGAGAAAGTAGAATTATATTTTTAGTCTTTGCAATTTGCCACCAAATATTCACGATTCATACGTGCAATATTTTCTAATGAAATTCCTTTCGGACATTCAATTTCGCAAGCACCTGTATTTGTGCAACTTCCAAATCCTTCCAAATCCATTTGCGCAACCATATTTTTAACACGTGCTGTTGCTTCAATTTTTCCTTGAGGTAACAAAGCAAATTGCGATACTTTTGCTGCAACAAATAACATAGCAGAAGCATTTTTACAAGTTGCAACGCATGCGCCACAACCAATACACGCAGCTGCATTAAAAGATGAATCAGCATCGTCTTTCGGAATAGGTAAACAGTTTGCATCTTGTGCTGTTCCTGTATTTACAGAAACAAATCCGCCTTTTGCCTGAATTCTTTCAAAAGAAGTACGATCAACAGTTAAATCTTTTATCACTGGAAATGCTTGTGCTCTCCAAGGTTCAACCGTAATGGTATCGCCATCTTTAAACGAACGCATATGTAACTGACAAGTTGTGATACCTGTTTTTGGACCGTGTGCACGACCATTGATAACCATGCTGCACATTCCGCAAATACCTTCACGACAATCGTGATCGAACACAATCGGACTTTCGTTTTTACTTACCAGTTGTTCGTTCAATACATCAAACATTTCAAGAAATGACATGTCGGGTGAAATGTCTTTTACTGGATAAGTTACCAATTGACCTTTTTCTTTTCCACTGTTCTGACGCCAAATCTTTAGCGTTAAATTCATATTTCCGTGACTCATATTTTTTTAATTTGAAAATTAATTGATTTGAAAATTTGAAAATTAATTTACCAATTCTTTTTGGTAGATTTTCCTATTATCAAATTATTTATAACTTCTTTGAGCAATTTTAATTGTTTCGAATTTCAATTCTTCTTTGTGCATTTCGTAGGTAAAATCTCCTTTGTATTCCCATGCAGCAACATATGCAAATTCGTCATCTTTACGCAATGCTTCGCCTTCTTCTGTTTGGGATTCAATTCTGAAATGTCCACCACATGACTCAGAACGATTTAATGCATCCATGCACATTAATTCTCCTAACTCAAGGAAATCGGCAACGCGACTCGCTTTTTCTAATTCAGGATTCATTTCATTTGGTTTTCCTGTAACACGTAGGTCTTTCCAAAATTCTGCACGCAATTCACGGATCTCAACAATTGCTTCTTTTAATCCTTTTTCGTTACGAGCCATTCCGCATTTTTCCCACATGATTTTTCCTAAGCGCTTATGGAAATGATCAACTGATTTATTTCCTTTAATTGCAAAGAATTTATCAATTTGTGCTTGTGCTTCATTTTCAGCAGCAACAAATGCTTCGTGTGTTGTAGGTATTGGTTTTACTGCAATTTCTTTAGATAAGTATGCACCAATTGTATAAGGGATTACAAAATATCCATCGGCTAAACCTTGCATCAATGCTGATGCTCCAAGACGATTAGCACCATGGTCAGAGAAGTTTGCTTCCCCTAAACAATACAATCCTTGTACGGTTGTCATTAAATTATAATCCACCCATAATCCACCCATTGTATAATGTACTGCCGGATAAATGCGCATTGGAACTTCGTAAGGGTTTTCACCAGTAATTTGCTCATACATGGTAAATAAGTTACCATATTTTTCTTCTACTACTTGTTTACCAAATTCTTTTAATTGAGCAGCTGTAGGGTTTTCAATACTTAATTTTTTTGCCTGACTTTTTCCAAAACGATCGATAGCTGCTTTGAAATCTAAGAATACTGCCATTCTTGAAGCTCCAACGCCATGTCCTTCATCACAACGCTCTTTAGCAGCACGTGAGGCCACATCGCGTGGTACAAGGTTTCCGAATGCAGGATATCTACGCTCTAAATAATAGTCTCTTTCTTCTTCAGGTATTTCGTTGCCTTTACGTATATCGTCTTTTTTCTTCGGAACCCAGATACGTCCATCGTTACGTAATGATTCACTCATCAATGTTAATTTTGATTGGTGATCGCCTGATACAGGAATACATGTTGGATGAATTTGTGTAAAGCAAGGATTACCGAAAAATGCACCTTTTTTATGTGCTTTCCAAACAGATGTAGCGTTGCAGCCCATCGCATTGGTAGAAAGATAAAATACGTTTCCATAACCTCCGGTACACAATAATACTGCATGTCCGAAATGACGTTCTAGTTTTCCTGTAACTAAATCACGTGCAATGATTCCACGTGCTTTATCATCAATTTTAACTACTTCCAACATTTCGTGGCGAGCGAACATATCTACTGTTCCTAACCCGATTTGGCGATTCAAGGCGCTGTATGCTCCTAATAATAATTGTTGTCCGGTTTGGCCTGCAGCATAAAATGTACGCTGTACTTGTGTTCCACCAAATGAACGGTTACTTAACATCCCACCATATTCGCGTGCTAAAGGAACTCCTTGAGCAACACATTGGTCAATGATACTATTACTTACCTCAGCTAAACGATAAACATTTCCTTCGCGGGCACGGTAATCACCACCTTTAACTGTATCGTAAAATAAACGGTAAATACTATCACCATCATTTTGATAATTTTTAGCAGCGTTGATACCACCTTGCGCAGCAATAGAATGAGCTCTACGAGCTGAATCCTGATAACAAAATACTTTTACTTTGTATCCAAGTTCTGCCAATGAAGCAGCAGCTGAAGCACCAGCAAGACCGGAACCAACAACAATAATTTCTAAATTTCTTTTGTTTGAAGGGTTAACAAGTGCAACAGAGGATTTATACTTTGTCCATTTTTGCTCTACATTTCCTTCCGGAATTTTACTATCTAATTTTGACATATGTTATGAAATCTAAAGTTCAATTAAAAATTAAAAAATTGTATTCGATCTTACTTGATTAAGCCCATAAATAATGTGATTGGCATGGAAGCAAAAAGTAAAACGATAATTACAGAATACCAAAATCCAAATGATTTTATACAAGGAGTGTATTTTTTGTGATTTAAACCAAATGTTTGAAAGGCTGATTGAAAGCCATGCAACAAGTGATAAAACAAAGAAATCAATCCAAGTAAATACACTGCTAATACAATTGGATTTGAAAAAACTGTTTTTAAACTTTCGAAGGTGTTATGCTCTTCTCCTTTAAATACAGCTATTTTTGTAGGAACCCAAAAGTTTGCAAGATGAACTACTAAAAACATCAATAACAATGTTCCTAAAAGTCCCATTGAGCGGGAGTACCATTTGCTGCTTACCGCAAGATTTTGTACAGCATATTTTTGTGGGCGAGCTTTATTGTTTTGTAGCGTAATAATTAATGCTTGAACAACATGTAAAATAATGCCAAGAAACAATCCAACTTCCACAATACGGATAATGATATTATGCGCCATAAAGCTGGCAGCCATGTTAAAGGTTGCACCTCCATCATTAAAATAAATGCAGGCATTGATTAAAACGTGTATCACTAAAAAGGAAATAAGGAATAAGCCCGTAAAGCCCATTAAAAATTTTTTCCCGATAGATGATGTGATAAAATTTGGTGATGTGTTACTCATAATAGTAGGATTATATTATTCAATTTTTTTATTGCGGAACAAATGTATAATTCAAAATCATTTCTATCAAGTAAAACAAAATGATTTATGGCATAAAAATAACTTATTCCTTAAGTTGATTGTTTTGCACATGTTTTAGGCTTAATTTATAATGATTTTAAATAAGAAGTGTGTGATGAAATGCTAAGAATAAAACTATTTTAGTGTAATAAAACGCCCAAATTTTAAAAGGATAACAATAAATGATATAAATTGCATCCGATTCTATCCAAATTAAGCGAACAATTTAATTTTTTTAATATAAATTGGTTTAAAAAATGAAAAAGTTTATTTCAACTTCCCTTTTGTTTTTTTTTATTATTCTGCAAAGTTTTTCTCAAACAAAAGTACTTGTTCCCAATAAGGTTTATTCGGAAATGAAAGCTCACGGTGCTTTAAAGCCGGGAGTAAATTATGTTATAATCAATGATAAAAAATCAGAAGTGAATGAACCGCACAACACTTCTCCTTACAATAATATAAAAAAGGAAAACAATAGATTACCTACAACTTGCAGTTGTCTAGTTCCTGTTGATGGTACTTTTAGTGTTGCCGACTTTACTAATGGAACAGCACCTGATTATAGAAATGACGATGGATCAACATTAGCAAAAGCCTTACCTTTTACCTTTTGTTTTTATGGAACAAACTATAATAGTGTATTCATAAACAATAATGGAAACATAACTTTCGTGAATAGTTTGTTCTCATTTAGTGCTGGAGGTTTTCCTGCTGGTGCTGATACTGTTATGATTGCTCCATTTTGGGCGGATATAGATACTCGAGATTTAGGAAGTGGATTCGTTCATTATAAAATAACACCAACATACATGATCATTAAGTGGGATAAAGTTGGTTATTATAATAGTCATTCCGATAAATTAAATGATTTTCAATTGATCATTTCAAATGGTACAGATCCAATAATTCCAAATGGAAATAATGTTGCATTTTGCTATGGTGATATGCAATGGACAACTGGAGATGCATCAAGCGGAACAACAGGTTTTGGTGGTACTGCAGCTAATGCTGGTATTAATAAAGGAGATGGAATAAGCTTTTTTCAATTAGGCCGTTTTGATTTGAATAGTAGTCTTTATGACGGACCTTATGGAGCTAATGATGGTATAAATTACCTGGATAATAAAAGTTATTATTTTACAACATGCGCACCTGGTAATAATATTCCTCCCATTTTAAGCCCATACATTAGCCTTTGTGATAGTTTTAAAATTTGCGGATTGGCAGATACCTTAGTTTATTTATTATCTTTTTCATCTCCCGAAGTCGGGCAAATCGTAAGTTCAATAACCGCCTCTGCACCATCTTTGGGATCAGCATTTACTATTTTAAATGTTACAACCGGACAAACCGGAACAATACTTTTTAGAGTAATTGCTAATGCTGGTGTTGTCGGTAATCACACAATAAATATAACAGCTACAGATAATGGAACACCAGCTGCAAGTACAGTCATAAATTTTAATGTTCCTATAATATTGGGTGTTTCGCCACCCGAACCCCAGGTGTCTGCTTCACCTCCTGTAATATGTTCTTCAGGGTCTTCTGTCTTCACACTAAACAATGCTGCACTTTACGATGGCTATTTTTGGAGTACCGGTGTTATGGGCGGTCCGCTTACCGTTTCAGATAGCAATGTATATTATGTAACGGTAAATAAAAATGGTTGTTATAAATCAACTGCAGATAGTTTAACGCTTTCATATAGCCCAACACCAACGATACTTGGCACTAATTATACATGCGGAACAACACCCACAACTTTGTATATTGATTCGGCATCCTTATATACAAGTTATGTCTGGTCGAACTCATCTACAAACGATTCGGTAAATACTATGTCAGGCACATTTACTGTAACTGTTACGGGGCCAAATGGATGTACAGGCACTTCTCCGCCTGTTACGGTATTAAATTCAACATTAAATATTACAGGCACTCAGCTATTTTGTTTTGGTGATAGTACATTGATAACAGCCAATGTTACTCCACCTGCAGGTGCTTCTTATTTATGGTCAAACTCGGCAACAACAGCGGCACAATATGTTTATACAACAGGCTCATATTATGTTACCGTTAATGCTGCCAATGGGTGCATATTAAAAGATACATTAAGTGTAACAGCTACTCCTGTGGGTGTGCCTGTTATAAGTTTTACATATCCTTCACCCGTATGTAAACTAGGAGTTAATCCATCACCTTCAACTGTTGCAGGTTTTACCCCAGGTGGAACTTACTCTTCAAGTGCAGGATTAAGTATTAACTCGAGTACCGGATTAATTAATTTGGCAACAAGTACAGCAGGAACATATACTGTTACCTATACTATTGTTGCATCAGCATGCAATCCTTTTGGTAGTGGCACATCAATTATTACTATTAAGCCACCTGTTACTCCAGTGCTAGGGTTTAGTTATTCCGATGTTTGTATAACCGGCACAAATCCTGTTCCTACTACTGTTACAGGCTTTGTAGCAGGAGGGGTATTTACCTCTACAAGCGGTTTATCTCTTAATGCAGTTACAGGGGTTATTAATTTGGCTGCAAGTACACCAGGCGCTTATGTTGTTACATATTCTGTGTTAATTGATACTTCGCTTGCTGTGTGCATGTTAGCAGGAACAAGTACAGCAAATATTGTTATTCACCCATTACCTATTGTAGGAATATCTTCTGATATCCCTATTTTCATTGGATCAAATACCACACTCATTGCAAGTGGTGGCGTAAATTATTTATGGTCACCGTCAATAGGATTGAGCTGCACTTTATGTGATACAACAGTTGCTTCACCTATAGAAACTCAAGTTTATTGTGTAACAGTAATTGATTCATCTGGTTGTATTGATAGTAGTTGTGTTAGGGTTAGCGTTGAAATTCCTTGCTTAAGCAATAGAGATCTGACTGTGCCAAATGCATTTACACCTAATGGCGATGGCAATAATGATGAATTATGTTTATTTGGATGGGATGCTTGTATTTCAAAATTTGAAATAAATATTTTTGATCGATGGGGTGAAAGGGTTTTTAATTCGCAAGACCCAGGTTTTTGTTGGAATGGAGTATACAAAGGTGTACAGCTAGATCCGGCAGTGTTTGTATATTTTATTAATGCAACTTTTATCTCATCTGGTGCTAAAGCGACAGACCCAAAAGATGTTTTTGAAATAACAAAAAAAGGTAATATTTCACTTGTACGTTAGTTTTAA
>CAIXIP010000247.1 GCA_903919535.1 uncultured Bacteroidota bacterium
GCATGAATAACTTCCGTGCCTATTTGATATGCTTTAGCAATATTAGTTAATTGAATAATTGGTTGCATGGTTTTCGAATAACGAATAAAAAAACGAAAATACAAATAAGGTTTCCATAATAGAATAAAAAAGTAAATTTATGAACATTGATTTACAAATAGTGAAAACTGACCGATAAATAAAATATCAGGTTTCGTTCACATTTTTTATTATAACTTAGCATTAATGTTAGTGGCAATAGTTTAGTTGTTAATTCCATTTATGAAAAGAAAAATTATTTTAGTTTGTTTATTATTGCTATTGGGAATAAATTCAAAAGCCCAAACTTTTGTAACAATACCTGATGCAAATTTTGTAGCCTTCCTTCAAGCCCATTACTCATCTTGTATGGCAGGAAATCAAATGGATACTAGCTGTGTCGCAATAAAGAATGCATATTCAGTTTATGCTTCTAATATGTCTATCTCGGATTTTACAGGCATTGAATACTTTAGTAATCTTCAAATTTTAGATTGTAGTTATAATAATTTATCGACTCTCTCTACTTTACCCAATTCGCTTAAATATATGTATTGTAACAACAATCACTTGTCTACTATACCAGTGCTTCCGAATTCTCTTACAGATTTCCAATGCTACAACAATCAATTATCGAGTTTGCCTAATATGCCTGACTCGCTTACATATTTAAACTGCGAGAACAATCAGTTAGCCAGTTTGCCGGCCATGCCTAATTCGTTAGAATATTTATTTTGCAACAATAATCAGCTACTAAGCTTGCCTCCCTTATCGAATTCACTTATTAACCTAACTTGTCAATATAATCAATTAACAAGTTTGCCTGCTATACCTAATACGCTTAAAGATTTATACAGTGGCAACAATCTTTTAACTAGTCTACCAACCTTGTCTAATTCACTTCAAAATTTTTGGTGTAACAATAATCTATTAACAAGCTTGCCAGCCTTACCGAATTCTCTTATAAACTTATTTTGTCAGTATAATCAATTAACAAGTTTGCCAATGCTGCCGAATTCCCTTTCAGTAATACAATGTAACAATAATCACCTGGTGAGTTTGCCAACATTGCCGATTTCACTTACAATTATTGATTGTTACAAAAATCAGTTAGCTACTTTGCCATTTTTACCTAATTCTCTTACAAAAATAGATTGCTACCATAATCAGATAACAAGTCTCCCTAACTTACCAAATTCCCTTAGTAAATTGTATTGTGATAGTAATAATATTGCTTGTTTCCCTATTTTTCCAAATTCCTTAACTGCGATTTTTATTTTAGGGAATCCAATCTCTTGTTTACCGAATTATGTTTCAGCAATGAGTTCAACAACATTAGCTTATCCACTCTGTGCCGATGGTGATTTAGTAAATAACCCTAATGGATGTATTGGCGCTAAGGGAATTTCTGGATTTGTGTATAAAGATAATAATAGTAATTGCATAAAGGATTCAATAGATCAGGGCTTGCTTAACGTTCCTTTAAAGCTTTATGACAATAACAATAATCTACTATCCCAAACCTATTCTTTTTCAAATGGAGTATATTATTTTCCGTATACTTTAGGAGCATATAGTGTAATAATTGATACACTTGACATGCCATATATAGTGCCGTGTTCTTATCCAGGAGTTGATACATCAATAAACCTAACTCTTTCAAGTCCATTGGTAACTGGCGTAAATTTTAATATAGATTGTAAACAGGGATTTGATGTTGGTGTTCAATCTATTGTTCAAAATGGATGGGTTTTTCCTGGTTTTATGCATAATGTTAGTATAGTTGCTGGGGATTTAAGCAGTTGGTATAACTTAAATTGTGCATCAGGAGTTACTGGTCAAGTGCAGGTTTCGGTTACGGGTCCTGTAACATATGTTGGTAATTTAGGCAATCTTACGCCTTCTGTTTTGGGTAATGTATTTACTTATAATATTCTTGATTTTGGTAATGTAAACATGCAGCAAGCATTCGAATTGGTTTTTATTACTGATACTACTGCCCTATCTGGGGCTGGGGTTTGCGTTAATGTCACTGTTTCTCCTTCAATTGGCGACAGCATTCCAAGTAACAATAACTATCAATATTGTTATAATGTAATAAATTCATACGATCCAAATAGGAAGGAAGTTTATCCAATAAATATACTCCCAGGATATCAAGACTGGTTTACTTATACCGTCCATTTTCAAAATACAGGAACTGCTCCAGCAATGAATATCCATTTAGTAGATACATTAAACAACAATTTAGATTTTAAAACTTTTCAAGTGATAAATTATAGTCATTACAATAGAGTTTCATTAAAAGGAAATCAGCTTACATTCCTTTTTCCAAATATACAATTGCCAGATAGTACAAGTGATTTAGAAGGCTCTAAAGGTTTTGTTCAGTACCGTGTTAAACCAAAACCAAACTTGCCTATTGGTACTCAAATAAAAAACAATGCAAGTATTTATTTTGACTACAATACGGCAATTGTCACAAATACTACCATTAATGAATTTGTTTCAGGGGCTTCAATTAGTGAAATAAAGACAGATGCGTCTTTGAATGTTTATCCAAACCCTAGTAATGGTAAATTTCTTGTGAAGTTGTCGGATGGGATAGATTTTTCCAAAATAAACATTGAAGTCTACAATCTGCTTGGTGAACTTGTATTGCAAAGTAAAATGCAAAACTATTTAACTCAGATTGATTTAAGTCATCAGAAAAATGGGATTTATGTCGTCAGATTGAAAGGAATCAATCAATCAATTAACCAGCGTGTAATAAAGCAATAATAGTGGTTTGAAGAAAAAGTTTAGCTAAAATTTAATAATAAAATGTTGTTTTGCCTGTTCTTTTCTGAAGAATACAATTCCCATAAAAAACAGGTCTA
>CAIXIP010000248.1 GCA_903919535.1 uncultured Bacteroidota bacterium
ACCCAATCTTGAGAATAAGAGATTAAAGAAAATGAGAAAACAAGTGTTAATAGGAGAATTGATTTACGTAGCATCTTAAAATTATTGAGAGAACAATGTACGAATTAATGAAAATCAGGCAAATTTAAATTAAGCAATCATTAGCAATCAGTCGGCCTGTTAGCTTTTTTTTGATTCTTTGCTGTCAGGTAATTGATTATATCTAAACAAAAAAATTAAATTTTTATACCGATAACACAAACATCATCTACTTGTTCAAGATTACCTTTCCATTCATTAAATATTTTTGAGAGGATATTTGATTGCTCAATTATTGGCAGATGATTATTCTGAAGTAACAAGTCTTTAAATTGTTTATACTTAAATTTCTTTCCTTTTGGTCCACCAAATTGATCAGCATAGCCATCAGTAAATAAAAACAGAGAATCATTTACGTTTAAATCTAAAATGTGGGTAGTAAAAGGTTTCTGATCTTCGCTTGCACCAATTGGCTGTTTATCCGCAATTATTTCTTTAAACTCATTATTTTGAATGTACCAAAATGGATTATTTGCACCAGCCCATTCGTAAGTCCCGTGTTTAAAATCTTTTACCAATAAGGAAATATCCATTCCGTCTTTTACGTTCTGGCCACTTTTTTTAAACGTATCTAATACTAATTCTCTCGCTTTGTCTAATATTTGACCTGGTTTAGTCAATTGAAACTCTTTTATACTTCGAGAAAGAGCATTTGAACAGACAATGCTTACAAGAGCACCTGGCACGCCATGTCCGGTAGAATCGGCAGCTGCATAAAACACATGTTGTTTATATATTTCAAAAAAATAAAAATCTCCCGCAACAATGTCTTTGGGTTGATAAAGTAAAAAACTATTCGGAAAATATTCTTTTATATCTTTTTCATTTGCAAGAATTGCACTTTGAATCCCTTTCGCATAGTTAATGGAATCTATGATTTCCTTTTGTTTTTCTTCAATAATATCTTTTTGAATTTCAACAAAGCGTTTTTGTTCCGATATGATGATGTTGGCTTTCTGTTTAGTTTTATATGCTTTGAAAGAAAGTCCTGCAATAACGAACATGAGAATAAATCCAACTAAGCCGCCATATGTATAAAACCGCTGCTGAGCAATAGCATTTTTATGTTTAAGCTGTTCCTCTATCATTTTGGAAACATTTGTTAAACTGTCTTTTGTGGCTTGTTTTTCATACTCGATTTGAAACACTTTTTTTATAGCTGATTTTTTTGTATCTTCATTATTGATACTGTCACGCATTTGAGTGTATAGCTGATACATTTCAAGTGATTCACGAAATTTATTTTGTTTCTCATAAATTTTTTTCAAGGTAATAGCAGCATCCTGAATTCTTTCGGCAGCACCCAATTCTTTCGCGGTATTCATACATTTAATAGCATATTGAAGTGCTTTATCCAGGTTGCCGTACTTTATCATATATTCTGCAATGCAATTATAGGACTGGGTCATGCCTAACAGATCTTTTGTTTCTTCCCTTATCTTTAAGGCATTTAAATAAAACCCCATTGCCTTTTCCCTACTATAATCAACACACTTCTCTTTTGTCAATTGACATGAAGGGTCACCATAATTTTCATAAATCCCCGCAATTACATTTATCGAATTTGCTAACCCATTTTTATTTCCTGTCTCTTCTTGTATTTTGATAGCCTTATTTAGATAGTCGATTGCTAAAACAAGACTCTTGAATTTGCAATCACTCTTAGAATTATCGCAGGAAGGATCTCCGTAGGCTTCATAGTTATATCCAATATTACCATAACAAATTGCTATTCCATCTTTATCATTAATTGCAAGATAAATCTTAAGTGCTTTATTATAATACTCCAATGCTTTTGAGTATTCACCTTGATTCTCGAATACAAAAGCTATGTTATTATAGGAAGTTGCCATCCCTGATTTATCAGCAATCTCTAATTGTATCTTTAATGCATTGTGGTAGTATTCAAGAGCCTTTGCAATATCTCCTTGTTGCCTCAACAAATAACCGAAATTAGCTAATGAGGCTGCTAGCCCCTTTTTATCATTATTAGCTTTCTGAATGTTTAAAGCTTTATTGAAATATTCATACGCTTTTATATAATTACCTTGCTGATTATACAAAAAACCGAAATTGTTTAATGAACTGGCATAATATTCTGAGTAATATTTCTTTAAGTCAGGAGAAGAATTTGCTATATACTTTTCAGAAATTTGTTTTAATCTTTCATTATAAATTGGCCATATACTATCATTTGATTCTGATTCAACCAAGGCGCTTAAAATAATACAACGAGTTGTATCCTGATTTGCTTTTGCAAGAGATAATTTCAGTGAATCAATTGTTCTATTCTGTGCTATATTATAATGCGAATTGAAAACTAATATGACAAACAGTAAAATTCTTAATGTTGTTTTCATTATGCTTTGGTCTTTTTCAGGATGCCTTTCTTTTCCAAAGATATAAATGTTTTTAACGAGGAATATAGTTTGAATATTAATCGTGTTTTTTGCTATTTGTATCCGACACAAATAACAAATCGAAATTTACAAACACTCCAACTTTTTTTTATCCTTATAATAATAAAGACATTTTAAAATCCTCCCCAACATATCGTTCTGATATAGCTCCTCCTCAATACTGGCTTTAATTTAGCAACTTCTGTTATTTTTTCAGGCCCTTTAATTCGAAGATTTTAATTTCACTTATTCATTTTGACCATGATAAAATCATTCATAAAATATCCTTCACCTATATCAAAATCAGCAACTTCTTTAATTATAAAACCATTTTTTAAATAAAAATTGATTGATTTATAGTTCTTTCTATTAACCGTTAATTCAATTGTTTCAGCATTCGAAATATCCTTCAAAATAGTTGCCAACACTTTAGTTCCTATTCCTTTCCCTTGTTCGTTTGATTCAATGTAAAATTTATGGAGTATATAATTCTTACTATTAACTGTACTTAAAGAAATATATCCGATTGGAGTTTCTGAATTATACACCAATGTGTATTGATGCATTTCATTCATTTGCTGTATAATACTTTCAGCAGAATACATTTTTTTGAGCATATAATTTATTTGCTCCAAAGAAATGATAGTTATATAATGTTTTTTCCAAATGCTTTCTGCCAATTCAGCAATAAGTGCGACATCCTCGGGTAAAGCTTTTTTATATGTTAGATTATTGTTCAAAATGCAACCAATTTTTTATTAATTGTAACCCATTTTCAGTCAAAATACTTTCTGGATGAAATTGAACTGCGTGAATATCATATGTTTTATGCCGCAATGCCATTATTTCTCCCGATTCATCTACTGCCAAAACTTCTAATTCTTCAGGAAAATCATTTTTGTTTGCAACCCATGAGTGATAACGACCTACATTCATTTTTCGGGAAATATTTTTAAACAATACATCATTATTGATGATCTCTATTTCCGATGAAACACCATGATAAACGTTATCCATTATTTTTAATGAACCTCCAAAAGCTTCAACAATAGCTTGTTGACCAAGGCAAATACCTAATATGCTTTTTGTAGGAGCAAATGTTTTTATTACTTCTAATAAATTCCCTGCTTCAGAAGGTAAACCCGGCCCAGGGGACAGAACAATTTTATCAAATTCTTCAATTTTTTTCAAACTTATTTTATCATTACGATGAACTTCAATCATTGTATCCGTAACCATTTCGAGGTAGTGAACTAAATTATAAGTAAAACTGTCGTAGTTGTCGAAAACTAAAATTTTCATTTAAGCAGAATTAACGAAGGAGTTATTTTTTTGCGAAGGTCTTTTCTAAAATTGCAGTTGTACTTTGCCAATTAAATTTTTTGATCACAAATTGATAACCATTCATGGCAATTTTTTTTGCTTTCGCTTCATCCTGCAGTAATTCAATGATGTATTGTGCGTATCGTTCAATTGTTTCTGCTACAATGATCTGCTCATTATGGATTGCTCCTAATGCATTATTAGCAAGAGCAGATGTTATACAAGGCATTTGCATTGCCATTGCTTCCAATAATTTATTTTGTAAGCCAATACTAATTTGCATTGGAGCAACTAGAATTTTTGATTTTGCGAAGTTTTCTCGAATATCATCCACCCATCCACTAATAACAACATTTTTTGAAGCTAGCGCAAGAACTCTGTTATTAGGAGATGCACCTGAAATTAGTAATCGGACATTTGGCATTTTTGCCCATACCAGTGGCATAATTTTATTTACTAAATATTCGACACTCTCAATATTGGGTGGATAATCCATATTCCCATTAAACAATAATTCAAATTCTTTTACATGAGAAATTGGTTTAAAGTAATCTGTGTCCACACCATTTGCTATAACGATTATTTCACTCTTTTGTGGATGAGGAATTAAGTTTTTGTCTTGTTCAGAAATTATAGTTCTATTATTAAAATAACTAAATGCTTTATTTTCGTATTTCAATAATCGTTTGTATTCCATTCTCAGGATCGGTTTCATGTAAAACGAATCGGTCTTTATTCTTCGTTCCACTCCTTTTGAGAAAACATCCATATAATCCAGTGTTTTGGGAATAGATGTATATGATTTTGCATATTCTGCGGTACGAATCAATTGGCAGTATATATGGTCAGGTTTATGTTTTTCAATCAGTTCATCTATTTTTTTCTGTGCCTTGCCGAAATAGAAATAACCAACCTGAAAAGGCATCCCATTGAAAAATGCACGAAGCAGATTAAAGAAAATGGTGCGTTTCGAAAACTTCATTATAGAAATAGCAACACAATATTTTTTCAATTCTTCTAAGGCATTATCATCCAGTACAGTATCATTTAATGCAAATAAGATGATCTGATTTTTTTTTGAAAGTTGTTTTATC
>CAIXIP010000249.1 GCA_903919535.1 uncultured Bacteroidota bacterium
AGCATCTTTGGGGAGATGATATGGATCAAAACGATTCCTTTGATTTTATATATACGCATATTAAAAATTTGAGAAAAAAAATGATTGAAAAAGGTGGGGCTGATTATATAAAAACGATCTATGGAATTGGTTATAATTTTTCTACTCAACATTAATGAAGCTTCTCAATAAAACCAGTATTTATTATTTACTGTTTGCCTTGCCTGTCTTTGCAATATGTTCGGGCTTGATTTATTATTTCATTTCATTTGAGATAATCGAAAATCTGGATGAAAATTTAATAAAAGAAAAAAATGAAATAGTAAAAAGCATCAAAACAGGAAAATTAGTTACAGAATTAGATGATGAAATTTCTTTAAAAGAGGTTCGTCCTGAAAAAGTAAACTACTCGAATGTATTTTCTGATACTACGCTCTTTGATGCCAATGAAAGTGAGATGGAGTCTTATCGTATGTTAACAACAACCTTAAATGAAAGGGGCAAAATTTATCAGCTAAAGATTCATGTATCTTATATTGAATCAGATGACCTCTTAGTAAGTATTCTTCTTCCTGTATTGATCTTAATAGTACTGCTTCTTACGGGCTTCTTTTTCATCAATTTATATATTTCGAAAAAAGTATGGCAACCATTTTATTCTACATTGGAAAAGTTAAAAGTGTATAAAATTGCCGACACATCTTTTGAACTTGGAGATTCAAATATTTTGGAGTTCTCGGAATTGAATAAGACACTTGAATTAATGACTGAAAAAATTCATAAAGATTTCATCTCTCAAAAACAATTTATAGAAAATGCTTCCCATGAAATACAAACTCCCTTAGCTGTTATTAAAAATAAAATTGAATTGTTGATACAGTCAAAAACACTTTCTGAGAGTGAGATACAAATCATTCAATCGGTTTATAATGCAAGTAATAAATTGTCGTCATTAAACAAAGCTTTATTGTTGCTTTCAAAGATTGAAAATAATCAATTTAAAGAAGTAGAAGAGAGTCAATTAAAAGCACTTGTTGAGAAAACTCTTTCTCATTTTGAGGATATTGTTTCACTAAAAAACATTCATGTCGAGAAAACTTATTCAGGAAACCCGACTTGCAAAATGAATCCTATTTTGGCTGACATTTTGATCTCCAATTTAATTCAAAATGCTATCCGGCATAATGTTGAAGGCGGAACTATTAATATTAATATTTTAGAAAACAGTATTATTTTTTCAAATACAAGTAATTATACAATCGCTAATACAAATGAACTTTTTCTACGATTTAGAAAAAGTGAAGGTTCTTTGGAATCTGTTGGCTTAGGCTTAGCAATTGTGAAAGAAATTTGTGATAAGTATAAGATCAAAATAAAATATTCATGCAGTAATAAGCTACATTCCATAGAGCTAGTTTTTTAATTACTAAGAATGAAAACGAAAATGATAGCCAATAAACTTCCGGAGATTTCAATTTCTTTTTGGATAATGAAAATCTGTGCAACAACTCTAGGTGAAACTGCGGGTGATTTATTATCAATGACATTAAACGTTGGATATGCAATAAGCTCAATTGTTTTATTAGGAGCTTTTTTGATTGCTCTTTCGGGGCAGCTGCTTGTAAAAAAATATATTCCTTTGTTGTTTTGGTTAGTTATTTTAGCTACTAGTACAGCTGGGACTACTCTGTCTGACTATATGGATCGCACGCTTGGATTAGGATATGCAGCCGGATCACTAATTCTCGTTTCAATTCTTATTCTCATTTTATCGTTATGGTATTACAGTGAAAAGTCATTATCTGTTTCCAATATAAAAACATTTAAAGGAGAATTGTTTTATTGGATTGCGATACTATTTTCAAACACCCTAGGTACTGCATTAGGTGACTTTCTTGCAGATGATTCAGGATTAGGTTTTGCCGGAGGAGCGATTTTAATAAGCGCCATATTAGCTGTTGTTATAGCAGCTCATTATTTTACAAGAATATCTTCCGTTTTTTTGTTTTGGATCGCATTTGTATTAACTCGCCCATTTGGTGCAACATTTGGAGATTTGTTGACAAAGTCAACAGAACATGGCGGTCTAAATTTTGGAACAAAAGGATCTTCGCTTATTCTTTTTATTGTTCTAATGGTGATGGTTATATATACTTCATTCGATAAAAAAAGTTTTCAGAAACAATAAGCTCGGTTAAATTGTTACTGCATCATTAGAACAGATT
The DNA here is from genome assembly GCA_903919535.1 of uncultured Bacteroidota bacterium. Lineage (GTDB taxonomy): Bacteria > Bacteroidota > Bacteroidia > 2-12-FULL-35-15 > 2-12-FULL-35-15 > 2-12-FULL-35-15. Next base: position 2,205 of record CAIXIP010000249.1, read on the forward strand.
TTGTTTTTAATATTGATTTCTCGAAAATTTGGTTAATTATCTTTAATCATAGTTTATTAGTTTATTAAATACAACCTTTGAGAAAAAGCATCATGAAACAATCCGTATTTATAAAATATCTTTTTCCGTTTTTTCAATGGTATACCTTAATGATTGTCATTGCCATTATTATTGATTACTTTCTTCACCGTTTTCAACTTGTTGCAGTTGGCAGATATTTGGGGTATGTTGGGACCTTTGTTGTAATTATTTCATTTGTATATTCCTTGCGAAAACGAAAAATAATTCAAACAGGAACTCCCAAAAAGCTTCTTGAGCTGCACGAGTATCTTGCATGGATTGGTTCAATTTTAATTATTGTGCATGCCGGAATTCATTTTAATGCAATTCTACCATGGCTTGCCATTTTGATGTTGCTTATTACTGTTGCTACTGGCTTGATTGGGAAATTCCTTTTGTTAGTTGCTAGTGAATCATTAAAAGTAAAGAAGCAGGAATTACTAAATAAGGGTATAAATAAAGAAGATGCTGAGAAAGAACTTTTTTTTGACTCAGTAACTGTTGGTTTAATGAAAAAATGGCGAGCTGTTCATTTACCAATCACTTTTGTATTATTGGCATTGGTAATTCTACATATAGTAACTATTGTAATGTATAGCAAATGAAAAAAATCAGTGTATTAGCGATAGTAGGGTTGTGTGTTTGGTTAATGGTTGCCTATCCATATACTATGCTCAATCCTGGTGAATTGGTTGCAGGACATCAAAAAATAAAAGACAAATGCCAATCTTGCCATGAACCATTTTGGGGTGTTTCATCCGAAAAATGCATCGCATGCCACAAACTTTCTGAAATTGGAAAAGACACAATTGGAAATAAAAAATTAATTCTTTTTCATAAGAATTTGAATAAGCAAGAATGTACTTCTTGTCATACAGATCATAAAGGAGTAAAGCCTTTGCTTTCATTAAGTAAGTTTGAGCATGATCTTTTGTCTTCTGAAGAAATGACACAATGTAATAACTGCCATAATAAGCCAATTGATAATTTGCATGATAAATTATCAACCTCCTGCAATAATTGTCACAATGTTAAAGGTTGGAAATCCTCAGTAGTTTTTAGTCATGATATGATACAAGGAACGGATAAAGAAAAGTGTATGTCATGTCATAAACAACCTACTGATTCTTATCACAGTTCATTTAAGGATAATTGTTCAAAGTGCCACGGAACCAACAAGTGGCTTCCTTCTTCATTTGACCATTCGACATATTTTCTTCTGGATCAAAACCACAATTCAAATTGCAATACGTGTCATAGCAATAATAATTTTACTACTTATACTTGCTATGGTTGTCACGAGCATTCAGAAAGTAATATAAGGAGTGAACATACTGAAGAAGGAATAAACAATTATACCAATTGCATAACCTGTCATAGAAGCGGAAATGAACATGAAGGAGAAAATAATAAGGACAGTGGTGAGCATGGTGATGATGATTAAAAAAAATGATATTTGCAATCAGAATAGATACAGAATTGAAGTTTATCATTGCAGAACAATTTTTAAAATTACAAATCATAAAAAACAAATAGTATGAAAAAAATATTTTTAATACTTGCAATTGGATCAACAACATTAATTGCCAATGCACAAAAAATGAAAGAAGCAGATGTTCCGGCAGAGGTGAAAACTGCATTTGCAAAACAATATCCTTCAGTTAGTAATGCAAAGTGGGAAAAGGAAGATGGAAAGTATGAAGCGGCATTTGAATTGAAAAAAGAAGAATTATCTGTTTTGATTGATGATACAGGTAAAATACTTGAAACTGAATCAGAAATTGCTGTATCTGCATTGCCGAAAGTAATTTCTGAGTATTGTGCCAAAAACTATTCAGGAAAAAAAATTGCGGAGGCTTCTAAAATTGTTGATTTTGAAGGTTCTGTTACTTATGAAGCCGAAATAAATAAGATGGATGTTCTTTTTGATGCAAATGGGAAATTTATTAAAGAATCAAAAGATTAAATTTTGATTAGTGGTAAAAAAAAGAACGCCTCACAAATTTGCGAGGCGTTCTTTTTTATTTTAAGACTAATATTCATCTTCATTAAAGAAAAAATCTTCTTTTGTAGGGTAATCAGGCCAAATTTCTTCAATAGATTCATAGATCTCGCCTTCGTCTTCAATTTCCTGAAGATTTTCAATTACTTCCATAGGAGCTCCTGAACGGATAGAAAAGTCGATCAATTCATCCTTTGATGCCGGCCAAGGCGCATCTTCCAAGTTTTTTGCTAATTCAAGTGTCCAGTACATAGTTTTTTATTGTTTGAAATTTAGAACGTAAAAACTTTTTTTGATGTTACATTCTGAATCGTAATTTTTTAAAAGATTTCCGATTTTCGTGCAAAAGTAAAAATTAATTCCACTAATCAAAATGATTCATGCAATTAATTACATTCGCGGTTTCCATGGAATTTCTGAAGCGTGCAGATCTTGACTTAATTTGCGGGAAAGAACAAATAAATAATCACTCAATCTATTGAGGTATTTAATAACCAGTTCAGAAACAAAACTGTGCCCTGCTAGATTAATGCTCATTCGCTCCGCTCTGCGACATACGCAGCGCGCAATGTGGCAAAACGAAACTGTGGTGTGCCCGCCAGGCAGCACAAAAGATCTCATTTCGGGCAACGATTCGTTCATTTTATCAATTTCATTCTCTAATAATATCACATCTTCCTCTTTAAGATCAGGAATCTTCATTTTCGATTTTTCAGGGTCGGATGCTAAAGAAGAACCAATTGTAAATAAACGATCTTGAATTTCAATTAAAATGTTTTTTGCGTGTTCTTCGATTTGTTGATCACGTATTAAACCGATGTATGAATTCAGTTCATCCACCGTTCCGTAGGCTTCTATACGTTCATGATATTTAGGAACGCGCGTTCCTCCAATCAATGATGTTTGACCCTTATCTCCTGTTTTAGTATATATTTTAAATGACATTTTAAATAGAACCTGTTTTGTGGTGAAAATTAGTGAATTGCTGCTGTACCAACAGTTGTTATGTTTTCATTTTTATAATCTCGCTCAACGATTCCATCTTTCAATCGAATGATACGATGAGCATATTTGGCGATATCTTCCTCGTGAGTTACCAAAATAATAGTATTTCCTTTTCTGTGAATTTCTTCAAATAATCCCATTATTTCTATAGATGTTTTTGAATCCAAATTTCCAGTTGGTTCATCGGCTAAAATAATAGCAGGATGATTTACCAAAGCTCTTGCAATAGCAACCCTTTGGCGCTGACCACCTGAAAGTTCATTTGGTTTGTGTGTTAGTCTATCTCCTAAACCAACCTGTTCCAATACTTCTTTCCCACGAATCAATCTGTCTGCTTTCCCAATTCCCGCATAAATAAGAGGTAGCATAATATTATCCAATGCAGTTGAACGTGGCAATAAATTAAACGATTGAAATACAAATCCAATTTCTTTATTTCGAACTTCAGCCAATTTGTTATCAAGCATTTGGGCAACAGATGTTCCATTTAACACATAACTGCCACTACTCGGACTGTCCAGGCCCCCTAAAACATTCATAAGTGTTGACTTTCCGCTGCCGGAAGGCCCCATTAATGCCACATATTCGTTTTTGTAAATTTCGAGCGAAACCGAACGTAAGGCATGAATAACTTCCGTGCCTATTTGATATGCTTTAGCAATATTAGTTAATTGAATAATTGGTTGCATGGTTTTCGAATAACGAATAAAAAAACGAAATTACAAATAAGGTTTCTATATAAAATGAAAAAACGAATTTACATTTCAATACATAAATGAAAATAGAATTATTTTAGCTAAAATTTAATAATAAAATGTTGTTTTGCCTGTTCTTTTCTGAAGAATACAATTCCCATAAAAAACAGGTCTA
>CAIXIP010000250.1 GCA_903919535.1 uncultured Bacteroidota bacterium
CGATCTAAAAAACGACCATAAAAGTTCAAGTTTTATGCTAACGTTTGGATTACGATTTTAATGACTGTTTGTTTGTGAAAAAACGAGTGCGTTGAATATTTTCAACGTGCTCGTTTTGTTTTAATGAAAGTTATCCTTCAATGCAGATATGGTAATTCTAGAAATCCATCACCAGTTCAGTATATGATTACTGAAAATATTAAGAGAGATCTATTTATGAAGTGTTTGTTATTTTGTTATGCTAAAAGGAATGAAGTATCCAATGAATAAAAAATTATCATTCTGCTAAAAATGACAAACATTGGGCATTATGCATTGCTCCTATTTCAAAATTATTATTAATAACTTCTTGTAATAAAAAAAGCTCCCAAATTTCTTTGAGAGCTTTTTCATTTATTGTGATTTTTATTATTCTTTTACTGGCTTGCCAGATAAAATTTCAGCATCAACCAAAATTCTACCGCAATGTTCACATACAATAACTTTTTTATGAGTACGAATGTCTAATTGGCGCTGAGGCGGGATTTTATTAAAACATCCACCGCAAGCATCACGCTCAACAGTTACAACACCTAAGCCATTCATAACGTTTGTACGAATACGTTTATATGCATTCAACAAACGCTCTTCGATGATAGATTCTGAGGCTTTTGATTTCTTTAATAAAGACGCTTCTTCTTTTTCAGTTTCAGAAACAATTTCATCCAGCTCTTTCTTCTTCAATTTCAAATCCTTCTGTCTGTCTTTTAGCTCTTCTTCTGATTTTTCAGCAATCTCTTTTTTTGCGATAATGTTCGCTTTGTATTCCTTAATACGTTTTTCAGCCAATTGAATTTCTAAATTCTGAAATTCCATTTCTTTAGTAATAGAATCATACTCACGATTATTACGAACCTTACTTTGTTGTGTTTCGTATTTTTTGATCAATGCCTGAGAATCTTTCATTACATTTTTTTTCTCAACAATTGAATCGTCTAAAGATTTTAACTCTTCGTTAAAGTTAGCAATACGGGTTTCTAAACCTGCAACTAAATCTTCAAGATCTCTAACTTCCAAAGGTAGTTCACCTCTTACAACTCTGATTTTGTCAATTTTTGAATCGATTTGTTGCAATTCAAATAATGCTCTCAACTTTTCCTCTACTGAGATTTCATCAGTTTTAGCTTTTACCATTTTTATAGATATTTAATTGGATTTGTATTAATTTTTGACAAATGGAGTGCAAATGTATTAAATTTTTTCTTTAAAATGTCATAAAATAATTCAATAGTAAACTGCTCGCTTTCATAATGGCCTATATCAGCTATCACGATTCTATCTTCTGCATCAAAAAACTGGTGATATTTAAAGTCGGCAGAGACAAAAACATCTGCGCCACTTTTGATTGCATCTGCAAGCAAAAACGACCCGGATCCTCCACAGATAGCGACCTTCTTCACTTTTTTATTCCGCAATTCGGTATAGCGAATACCATCAGCTTTCATGACATTTTTCAAATGCCCTAAAAAGTCCTTTTCAAGCATTTCCGATGACAATTCTCCTATTATCCCTGCCCCTATTTTATTATATGAATTTGTAAGAGGGATAAGATCATAAGCCACTTCCTCATAAGGATGTGCGTTTATAAGAGCATTCAAAACCTTTGATTCGATAGTAGCAGGATAAATTGTCTCAATTTTTACTTCATCTTCCTCATGCAATTTCCCCTGTTCACCAACATACGGTGTTGTATCATCACCAGCACGAAAAGTTCCAATACCATCTGAGTTGAAACTACACTCATCATAATTACCTATATTCCCTGCGCCAGCTTCAAACAAAGCAAAACGAACCTGTTCCGCCTTATCTTTGGGGCAAAATGCAATTAATTTCTTAAGTAGATTTTTTTGAGGAACCAATACAGAACAATTTACCAAACCTATTTTCTCAGCAATTTTTGAATTCACGCCATTATGCACATTGTCCAAATTAGTATGAGCTGCATAAATGGCAATATTATTTTTAATTGCTTTAATAATTACTCGTTCAACATAATTTTTTCCGTTAATTTTTTTCAAACCAGAAAAAACAATGGGATGATGAGCAATCACCAAATTGCACCCTTTATCAATGGCCTCATCAAGAACAGCTTCTGTGCTATCCAGACAAATTATCGCGGAAGTAATTTCCATCTCTGAATTGCCACAAATTAATCCTGCGTTATCATAACTTTCCTGATACGCAAGTGGAGCAAAGGACTCTAAACAATCGGTGATTTCTTTTAATTTCATAAGAGTATTTGTATGGAATTTGTGCGAATTTACGAATTTAAAAATAGTTTAAAATTCAGGATTCGAGGATTTTCAAATCATCAAATCGTCAATTAATTTGTATTTTTAACCGATGAAGTTTTTAAGACTATTAGCATTTCCTCTTTCTTGTATTTATGGCTGCCTAGTATTTTTGCGGAACAAATTATACGATTGGGGAGTTCAACCTTCTAAGAAATTTGACACACCAACTATTTCTGTTGGAAATCTTTCTGTTGGAGGAACAGGAAAAACACCTCATATCGAGTATTTAATCCGCTTATTAAAATCCGAATTCTATATAGCGACATTAAGTCGTGGGTATGGCAGAACTACAAAAGGATATGTTTTATCGGATACGCAGTCAACAGCAACAGATATTGGAGACGAGCCTTTACAATTCAAGAAAAAATTCAGGGAAATAAGGGTTGCAGTTGACTCAAAAAGAGTGAGGGGAATAAAAAAATTAAAAGAAGAATTCCCATCTCTTCAAACTATACTATTAGATGATGCTTTCCAACATCGCGCAGTAAAGCCTGGTTTATCAATTGTTTTAACTGATTTCAGTAAATTATTCACCTCTGATTTTATGCTTCCATCCGGAAATTTGCGTGAATTTCGGACAGGGATAAAAAGGGCTGACATAATTATTGTTTCAAAATGTCCGGAAATTCTTCTCCCAATAGAACGCAAAAGGCTCATAACAGAAATCAATCCTCTACCCTATCAGCAAATTTATTTTTCATTTTTAAAATATGGGGAGTTTATTCCATTTAATGAAGATATTACCAACCTGTTTAGCAAGGAATATTATTTTGATCGAAACTATTCAGTTGTTTTACTCACTGGAATAGCCAATACAGCTTCATTAGAATATTATTTAAAGAATAAGGTAAAAAACATTATTCCTGCGAAATTTTCTGATCATCATAGTTATACTAAAAATGATTTGCTGTCTATTCAAAAAATATTTAATAATATTGCATCCTCAAATAAAATAATATTGACTACTGAAAAAGATGCAATGCGTTTGAAAAACCCTGAATTTTCAAACATATTAAAAACATTACCACTTTTTTATATTCCAATAGAAATTGAGTTTCACGATAAAG
>CAIXIP010000251.1 GCA_903919535.1 uncultured Bacteroidota bacterium
AAAAAACGGATTTGCATCCAAGAAACAAACATAGGTTCCGTTATGATTTCAAACAACTAATTGAAAGTAGTAAAGAACTGGCTCCATTTGTTTCCGTGAATAAATATGGAAACGAATCAATTGACTTTTTTAACCCGGATGCAGTAAAAACACTCAATAAAGCTTTATTAAAATATTTTTATAGTATAGAAACCTGGGATATTCCTGAAAATTATCTCTGTCCACCTATTCCCGGAAGAGCCGATTACATTCATTACATAGCTGATCTGCTAGGCTCTTGTAATGATGGAATAATTCCTAAAGGAAAAGGCATATCAGTATTGGATATTGGCGTTGGCGCTAATTGCATTTATCCTATTATTGGTGTGAAAGAATATGAATGGAATTTTGTTGGTTCTGATATTGATACAACAGCAATCCGTTCTGCAAATAAAATAATTGATTCAAATCCCTCAATAAAGGATTCCATCGAATGCAGACTGCAAAAATCTTCAACAAATATATTTAACGGAATAATTAAAACGAGTGATTTTTTTGATTTTACAATTTGTAATCCACCCTTTCATTCTTCTGCTAAAGATGCTATGGAAGGGACTCAGCGAAAGTTAAAAAACTTGGGGTCAAAAAAACAGAAGACGACAGTACTTAATTTTGGTGGGCAGAACAATGAACTTTGGTGCGAAGGAGGAGAGAAAACTTTCGTTCAAAAAATGATTCAAGAAAGCTCTCGTTATTCAACATCGTGCTTTTGGTTTTCTTCACTTATATCGAAGAGCAATAATCTTCCAAGTATTTACAGTGAACTCAAAAACGCAAATGCTTTTGAAATAAAAACTATTGATATGGCACAAGGACAAAAGATCAGCAGAATTGTTGCCTGGACCTTTTTAGATAAAAACCAGCAAAAAACATGGAAATTAAAACGTTGGAAATAATTAAGCAATTTATATAAAGATAACCCCTGACTGAAAATTATTTTTTTGTTGTAAGGGCTTTTATTTTGTCAAACAATTCATGTTCATTTATTGGTTTAATGATATAATCGTCTATTTCAGATTTTTTAAATTCTTCTTCAAACTCATTCATGCTATAACCACTTATTGTAATAATATTTGTACGGGAAACATTATTTAATTTTTCAAATCCTCTAATCTTTTGAGCGGCTTCAAATCCATCCATTCGGGGCATTTGTCCATCCATCAAAATAAGATCATATTTATTCTTACTATATTTTTCAATAACACTAAAACCATCAATTGCAAAATCAACTTTAAATCCTTTTGATCTTAAAAGATTAATTAAATAAAGTCGGTTTATACCATCATCTTCTGCTATAAGGACAGATATTGGCATATGGGCATTCGAATTAAAGCTTTCTGATGAAGCCATAGCAGCCGATTTTTGTTCAATTGCTTTTGATCCTAATTTAAGTGGAATCCAAAACGTAAATGCAGAACCTTCATCAAATTTACTAGTAAAGCTTATTTCCCCTCCAAACATTTCTATATAATTTTTGCAGATAGAAAGCCCCAAACCAGTTCCTGCATATACTTTTTTGGTTGAGCTATCAAGTTGAGTAAATGATTGAAAAATTTTATCAAAATTCTTTTGCTCAATGCCTATTCCTGTATCCCTAATAGTAAATTCTACAATTAAATTATCATTTTCTCTGTTTTTTAATTCAACAAAAAGTTCAATTTTACCACGTTCAGTAAATTTCAATGCGTTTGATAAAAGATTTGTGATGATTTGGTGAATCTTATTTTTATCTGAATAAAAACAATCGGGTAAATCTGGTGAAATAAAATATTTTATTTCCACCCCTTTTTCCACCGATTTTTGCTTATTAAGCAAAACAATTTTTTTAATAAACTCCCTAAATTCAAAATTTTCAAAATTCAAAACTGATTTATTCGCTTCGATTTTTGAAAAATCAAGAATATCATTTAAAATATTCAACAAATTACTAGCTGAAAGATCAATTGCTTCAGCATATTTTTGCTGTTCTGAATTAAGCTCTGTTCTTGTAAGAGTATTATTAATACCGATAATAGCATTTAGAGGGTTACGAATTTCATGGCTAAGATTGGCTAAAAATTTTGATTTTACTTTATTTTCATATTCGGCTTTTTCAATTTTTCGATTTAACTCTTCTGATTTTAACCTCTCAGTATTATCCCTGATAATAGCCTGATATGTATAATATGCATTTTCAGGCATTTTTTTAGTATTCATTTCAATTGGAATAAGAGAGCCATCTTTTCGCGTAATAAACCGTTCATTTCTTACTACCAATCCCGAATTCAACAAATCGTATCTAAGTGGAGATTTTTCTAATTCTTTTTCAGTAAAAAGCATATTTATATTCTTCCCGATAAGTTCCTCCTGTGAAAATCCCGAAATAAGAGAAATCTGTTGATTTGCTCCTACAATTAATCCCTTATTTGAACCCAATAGGATTCCATCTGCGGCTTGATCTACCATAGACTTGAATCGCTCTTCACTTAATCTCAACTCTTCTTCTACCTTCTTGTAAGTGGTTATATCACGCCAATGAACCATTAAAATATTTTTATTTTCAATTGGTATCACCGTAAGGCTTATATCCATAAGAATAGGAGTTCCATCTAGCTTTTTATGAACCCATTCAAACTGCGTACTTCCTTGCTCATAGGCATTACGAATCATTTGTTCCGCCTTAACACTTGAAAGTTGTCCATCGGGCTGGTATTCTGGAGACAAATCAGAAGGGTGAATTGGAAGTAATTGCTCTTTTGATTTAGCTCCAAGAATTTTCACTGTAGCTTCATTACAAGCAATAAAAAAGGAGGTTTCGTCTAATAATAAAATAGGATCTCTGGCATTTTCAAAAAGCGAATGAAATTTTTCTTCACTTTCTTTTAAAGCTTCTTTTGCAATTTTGCTTTCAGTAATATCTCTAGCTGTAGCTATAACAACATCTTCACCAAAATATTTCCCTTTGTTACAAATAACTTCTTTTGGAAATATGTCACCATTTTTTCTTTTCCCCCAAAACTCAAAACTCTCTGGATTACCTGTAATAAAAACTTTTTTTACTAATTCTACAATATGAGGAAGGTCATTTTTACCTGGTGCGGAAAGGAATTCAGGAGTATGACCAATAAACTCTTCATGTAAATAACCATACATTTTAACAACACCTTCATTCACATTAATAAATTGGCCTTCTTTATTTTGGATATAAATTGCTTCTGATACGGAATTAAACAATCCCATAAAGCTATTTAAACTATTAATTAATGTTTCTTCTGCAGCTTTACGATTTTTTTCATCCTCAATTTTTTCAAGTGCAAAAGCAATGTTATTTGTTACTTCTAAAAGGGATTGTATTTCTTTTTCATTAAAGAAATTAGCTTCTGATGCATATATATTAAATGTACCAATTGTTTTTCCTTGGATGATAATAGGCAATGAAATTGAGGAATGATAGCCACGTTTTAAAGTCTCTTTACGCCATGGAAGCATAAAAGGATCATTAGCAATATCATTACTGTAAAAATATTTCCCTTCACGAATTGCACTTCCTGTAGGACCTTTCCCCTCAGAAATATTAGCATCAGTTATAATATTTATTTGTTTCAAATATCCATCTTCAAATCCACTCCAGGTAATTGGGGTAATTGTATTATTTTTTTCATCATATAAGCCAATCCAAGCCATTCTGAATTTACCATGATCAATAGCGATTCGGCATGCTTCAGAAAATAAGATTTCACTGTTATTAGTCCGAACAACCATTTGATTGATCTGGCTAATTACTTCATATATGCGATTTAATCTATTGATTTCTGAATCTAAACGTTTGCGTTCTGTAATATCGCGAACCATTCCAATAATAGAACCGTTTGGCAAAACAGATGCACTTATTTCGACCTGTAATAAGGATCCGTCATTACAAATTATATACTGTTCACCGGCAACCACGCCCCCTTCAAAAATTTTAGAAAATTTTGATAGTGTAATTTCCAATTGATCTTCAGGAATAAGATCTCTTAAATTTTTTTTTAAAAGTTCATCCCGTTTATACCCCAACATTTTTAAACCTATCTCATTTACGTCAGTATAATTTCCAAGATTATCAGAGATAAATATTCCATCGGAAGCAAATTCAAAAAATGCTTGATAATTTGTTTCGCTTTTAGGAATTATTTTTTTTCGTCCGGCTATGGCCATACTCTATAAACATTTTAAATTTAATCCGCATTAATTCCTTATCAACAAGAAAATAGGGAAACTATAATTTTAGAATCTTGACATCACTTAAATATTACAAT
>CAIXIP010000252.1 GCA_903919535.1 uncultured Bacteroidota bacterium
ATAACTATTTGTTAAACTCATTTCATTTTCATTTGGTAAAGGAATTTCTTTAGCAAATTTTACAAGGTCAGCTAAAACCAAAGTTCGTTTTAGTTTTGTTTTACTTTCTTCATCAATTGCCACGTTACGGAAGCTCCATAAAATCTCTTCTGTTGTTTGTTCCAAAGCTTGGATTTTATATCGATTTTCGATATACTCCCGAATAATATCTGTAACTGAACTATGATATTGTTTTAATTTTCCTTCTTGCCAAAGTTTTTCATTTTTTAAAACTTCAAGTTTACCAAATGCTATAACGTGAGCCGGAATTTTGGGAGTTTCAACAAATACCATTGGAGGTTTAACTTTCTTAAAATATCTGATCAAAAATATTATTATAATAATTGTTAGCAGCGTTACCAATGATCCATATACTACATACATATGATCTTTCAGCCAATCTATCAATGTGTAATTTTCAGCATATGGGGGTTTAATATCTTTTATGGCTATCGTTGTGTCAACCGCCATTCCATTTACCTGCAATAGTAAAGGTTCGGTAAAAACGCCATTTGTATCTGAATTCACCATAAATTTAAATGGTGGAATTGCCCAATAACCAGAATCAAAAGAGGTGATGTAAAGTGTTTTTGTTTGAACAAATACGAAAGGATCATTCTTATCTGGAATGAGTGTGTCGATTTTTGACTGCCCCACAACTTCAACTTCTTTCCGAATAGTATCGGCCACTTCTGGCCATTGTATTTTTATATGTTTCCCGTTATCAACTTTATATTGAATACTTAATTGCAGTTTTACTTGTTGACCAATTTTGAAACTGGCACTATCAAGTTTAGCGATGGCTTTTATTTCCTGAGCAAAAGATGTCATCGAAACACATAACACAAATAACAGCAGTAATGCCGAATTTAAAATAGTGATATGTTTTGATCTTGATTTCATTTTTGTTAATCGATTTTTTTATTCAGATTTTTATCTTCTCTTAAATAAATTTGTTAAGGGCTGAATATATGATTCTGAAGTATTAATATTTGCGGTATCAACACCACTTTTATTAAACAATTCTTTTAAATATGCTTCATGTCGTTTTGCATTTGCTGCAAAATGAATACGCACTTTTTTATCAGAAGTATCAATCCATTTCAATGCACCTGATTCGGCATCCATCATTTTAACCAAACCAATATTAGGCAATTCCTGTTCACGCTTATCGTATATTCGAAGTGCAACGAGATCGTGCTTTTTGTTTGCTATTTTTATCGCATCCGCAAAATTATCAGCCATAAAATCAGAAATCACAAAAGCAATACTTCGTTTTTTAATAACACTTGTCAAATATTTTAATGCCAGTTGAATATCCGTTTTTTTATGCTCCGGTTCAAACTCAATCAGGTCACGAATGATCCTTAATACATGGCTCTTTCCTTTTTTAGGAGGAATAAATTTTTCAATCTTATCGGTAAAAAAGATGATACCAATTTTATCATTATTCTGAATTGAAGAAAAAGCAAGTACTGCGCATAACTCAGTAATCAATTCTTGTTTCAATTGTTTTTGTGTTCCGAATTCGCCTGATGCACTTACATCAACCAGAAGCATAACTGTCATTTCGCGTTCTTCTTCAAACACCTTTACAAATGGTGTATTAAAACGCGCAGTTACATTCCAATCAATTGAACGAATATCATCCCCTGGTTGATATTCACGAACTTCAGAAAAAGTCATGCCCCGCCCTTTAAAAGCACTGTGATACTCCCCAGAAAATATCTGGTTTGAAAGTCCACGCGTTTTAATTTCGATTTTCCTGACTTTTTTTAAAAGCTCACTTGTTTCCATGAATTCAATTTGAAAATGTGCTAATTTGAATTTTCAAATTATTAAGGCACCTCAACAGTGTTTAAAATTTCGTTAATGATCATTTCGGAAGTAATGTTTTCTGCTTCGGCCTCATATGTTAACCCAATTCGGTGACGCAACACATCTGTGCATATTGCGCGAACATCCTCGGGGATAACATAACCTCTGCGCTTAATGAACGCATATGCTTTTGCAGCAATAGCTAAATTAATACTTGCTCTTGGTGACCCGCCAAAACTTATTAGACCTTTAAATTTATCAAGTTTATACTCGTGCGGATAACGCGTTGCGAAAACTATGTCGATGATATATTTTTCAATTTTCTCATCCATATAAACATCTTTCACGACTTTACGTGCATTCAAAATATCTTCCTGCGACAATATTGCATTCACAGTAGGATATTCGCTTGCCAGGTTTTGACGAATAATCTTTTGCTCTTCCTCTTTGCTCGGATAACCGACAACTAATTTCATCATAAAACGGTCAACTTGAGCTTCAGGCAATGGATATGTACCTTCTTGTTCAATCGGATTTTGTGTTGCAAGAACCAAAAAAGGATTTGGCAGTTTGAATGTTTGTTCACCTATTGTTACCTGTTTCTCTTGCATGGCTTCAAGCAAAGCGCTTTGCACTTTTGCCGGAGCACGATTTATTTCATCTGCTAAAATAAAATTAGCGAATATTGGACCATGCTTAACGGTGAACTCTTCTTTCTTTTGACTGTAGATCATTGTGCCAATTAAATCGGCTGGCAAAAGATCAGGAGTAAATTGAATACGGCTAAAGTTTGCATGAATCGTAGACGCAAGCGATTTAATTGCTAATGTTTTTGCTAACCCAGGAACACCTTCCAATAAAATATGTCCATTAGAAAGCAATCCTATCAACAAACGTTCAACCATATATTTCTGACCTACAATTACTTTGTCCATTTCCATGGTTAGTAAGTCAACAAAAGCGCTCTCACGTTGAATCCTCTCGTTTAATTCTTTAATATCAGTCATTTTTTTTGATTTATTTGTTAAACCTGTCCTACGCGAAGTAATGTATTCGTGAGTAGGAGATACATAATTTTTTGCTGACACAAAATTAACATTAAAAGTGACATTTTTAGATGCATTTTGATGTTAAATTTTGTTAATGATAGTATGAGTTTTATTGATTTTTGTTCCAATACTTTTTCTACCTTTACGCTCAAGCATTACATCACCCAATATTTAACAAATCAGCCAAACTTTGCAACGCTACTTTATCCAGCTTTCATATAACGGAACAGCATACAGCGGATGGCAAGTGCAAAAAAACTCTGCACACACCATTCAGCAAATAATAAATGAAATGCTTTCTCGATTATTGAATGAGCCTACTACAGTTATGGGCTGCGGACGAACGGATACAGGTGTGCACGCAAGAGAATATTTTGCACATTTTGATTCTTCTTTAGATTTGATGACTGATCAAAATTATTGGATCTTAAAATTTAATCACGCTTTACCTAAGGATATCGCAATTCAAAAAATATTTAAAGTAAATGAAAAAGCGAATGCTCGATATGATGCCCTTTCAAGGACATATCAATATATTATTACTAAAAAGAAAGACCCTTTTGAAATAGAAAAAGCCTGTTTTCTCTATGGCAACTTGAATATAGACGCAATGAACAGTGCAGCTAAAATACTCTTTGAATATAGCGACTTTTCATCATTTGCTAAAAGCAACACTCAAAACAAAACCAATATCTGTAACCTATATAAAGCAGAATGGAAAGAGGAAGGTGACAAATTAATTTTTACAATTTCGGCTAATCGCTTTTTAAGAAATATGGTAAGAGCAATTGTAGGTACATTATTAGATGTTGGAAAAGGGAAACTGACTAACGAAGGATTAAAAAAAGTGATTGAAAGCAAAACCCGCTCTAATGCTGGATTGTCTGCACATGCTTGTGGTTTATATTTAACAAAAGTGGAATACCCAGATGGGTATTTTATTTCGTAAAAAGATTTATTTGTTTGGTCATTTATGTCAAAAAAGAAAGAAAAAAAAACTGGTAAAGCACTTGATATTGATATTCTGAAAAGAATATTTTCATATGTAAAACCTTATCGTAAAAATTTTGGTTTTGCTGTATTTACCACTATTACACTTGCCTTAATTTCTCCACTTCGCCCATACTTAATTCAATACACTTTCGACAATTTTGTTTCAAAATCAAATTATAGCATGTTGCTTAACATGACGCTAATATTGGTTATTTTATTAATGTTGGAGGCAATTATGCAATTTGCCGATTCTTTTTTAACAAACCGTTTGGGACAATACATCATTAAAGACCTTCGAATTCAATTATATAAACATGTTATTGGCTTACGTTTAAAATATTATGACAACACTCCTATCGGAACACTTGTAACAAGAGCTGTGTCAGACATTGAAGTAATTGCCGACATTTTTTCTGAAGGGCTTATCGTAATTATTGGTGACATTTTAAAGGTATCGGTAATACTTGTAGTAATGCTTTTCATAAATTTCAAACTTACATGTGTTGTACTAATTCCTATTCCAATACTGTTAATCGCGACCAATATTTTTAAAAAAAGTGTTCAAGCTTCATTTCAAGATGTAAGAACACAAGTTGCTCGCTTAAATGCTTTTGTTCAGGAGCACATTACCGGTATGAATATCGTTCAGATATTTAATCGAGAAGATGCCGAAATGAAAAACTTTGAAGGCATCAACGCTAAACATCGCGATGCAAATGTCCGTTCAATTATGGCCTACTCGGTCTTCTTTCCTGTAGTAGAAATGCTTTCTGCTTCTTCTCTTGGGTTACTAATTTGGTGGGGAGGCAAAGGTGTTTTGCAAAACACAACATCCATTGGGCAATTAGTCGAGTTTATAATGTTTACTAACATGATGTTTCGTCCTATTCGACAACTGGCTGACAGATTCAACACTTTGCAAATGGGAGTTGTATCATCCAACCGTGTATTTAATGTTCTTGACACCAAAGAAACAATTGAAAACAAGGGAACACAAATAGCAGAAAATATAAAAGGAAATGTAGAATTCAAAAATTTATGGTTCGCATACAATGATGAAGAATGGATTCTGAAAAACATATCATTTTCTGTAAAACCCGGTGAAACAATTGCACTAGTCGGTGCAACAGGTGCCGGGAAATCTTCTATAATAAATTTATTGAACCGATTTTATGAATATAATAAAGGCAATATATCCATTGACTCAATTGATATTCGAGATTATGAATTAACATGTTTAAGAAAGAACATCGGAGTAGTTTTACAAGATGTATTTTTATTTTCCGATACGATCGCAAATAATATTTCCTTAAATAATCCTTCTATAACACGTGAAAAAATCATTGAAGCTGCAAAAATTGTTGGGGCGCATGATTTTATATGCAGCCTTCCAAACACTTATGACTATAATGTAATGGAGCGAGGAGCAATGATATCTGTTGGGCAACGACAATTAATTTCATTTATCCGAGCGTATGTTTACAATCCAAAAATATTAGTGCTTGATGAAGCAACTTCATCTATTGATACAGAATCTGAAAAACTGATTCAATATGCTATAGATAAACTTACAGAAAATAGGACTTCAATAATAATTGCACACCGTTTAGCAACAATTCAAAAAGCTGATAAAATAATTGTACTGGATAAAGGTGAAATTGTTGAAATGGGAAATCATCAAGAATTACTGAAGAATAATAAACAATATAAACGTTTGTTCGAATTACAATTTAAAGACGATATAATTAAGGAATAATTTAAGTTGCCCTAATTTTCTGCCCCTCGTTGTATCATTTCTTTGAACTTTTCACTAACAGGGAAATTCAATCGTTCTGCTTTACCAAAATCTATCATTGCAGACTTCGTATCTCCAATTTTATAAAACAGATGTGCTCTCTTATAATATACGGAGCCATCAGAAGAATCAATCTCTAAATAGGTATTGTAATCAATAAAAGCTGAATTAATGTCTCCAACATTTTCGTAAGCATTTGCTCTGTTAAATAAAGCATCGCGGTAATTGTTCTGAAGTAAAAGACAGTTTGAATAATCACTTATTGCTTCCTGAAATTTACTCATTTTTGAATATTCAACACCTCTGTTATAATATACATTCGGGCTATTTTGATAATGAGAAAGCGTATTATCCCAAACAGAAAATTCATTTTTCCAGGTCGATGTTTGTTTTATATTAACAATCAAATACAAGAGTATTATAACTCCAACAAAATAATTAGAATACTTTATTTTCTTCAAAAAAATTACACCTACAGGGATTAACAATATAAAACCGACCATTGCAAAATAAATATATCGATCCGCAACATTGGAATGTTTTTGATATTCAAACGAAACAAGACCTAAGACCGGCAGCAAACAAATAAAAATAATTGCAAAAGCAGAAAATAAAATTGGACTAGATCTTCGTTTCATAAAAAGAAAAACGAATAAAAAAACTACTACTGTCGTAGCAAAATACAATGTTTTTTCATTCAAAATATATTCTGGAGTAAAACCATAGCATACTGCTAAAGGATAAGGGATAAGAAGCTTTTGAAAATAAAAAAACAAGGAATCCCCCGCTATCAAAACTCGTTGAATTAAAGAAATATTTTCATGAAATACCCCATTCAATTGAGAATGTTGGGTTATAATAATAATCGGGACAATCAAAAAAAGCCAACTTATTAACCCCTTTAGAACCGAAATAAATTTTTCGTTATAAAAACACCAAACTAAAATTCCGGTAATGAAAGGCAAAACAATTGCCGAAGGTTTTGATAAGATAGACAATGCAAAAAAAGTTGTCGCTAATAAAAATGACTTTGAACGGATGAACGAAAATGCAGCAACTATTTTTTCTTTTTCTAAATACCGAAAAAGTGTCAATAATGCTAAAAAAGAAAACAATGCGCTGTATAACCCTCTAAATTCTGATATCCAAGCAACTGATTCCACTTGCATTGGATGCAATAAAAAAATCAAACTTCCGAACAATGCCTGTCCTTGATCTTTAAATAATATGAGTAAAAGATGAAATAGTAAAATGCAATTTATACTGTGCGTGAGCACATTTAATAAATGAAATGCTTTTGGAGATAAACGATCTTTTTCTGTAAAAACATTTTTGATAATTGTCCAGGTTGAATATGTTACCGGAATATACATTCCTGAGTAAGGTTTCTCCCAAAAAGATTTAATATTACCTTCCATCAATTGTTTATTTTCCGAAAGATGAATACGTTCATCATCCCAAACAAATCCATAATTGACTGTTCTGGCGTATAATAAAAACGACAAAGCAAAAAGAAAAACAATTAGATAATTTTTATTTTTTGCTTTATTGAGCATGGAAATGAAATGAATTTATTTCAATTTACTTTTCAAATAATTACCCGTATAGGACGCTTTACATTTTACAAGATCCTCAGGCAAGCCTTCGAATATAATATTACCACCACCTGTTCCACCTTCCGGACCCAAGTCAATTATCCAGTCAGCAGACTTAATAATTTCAACATTGTGTTCAATAATAATTATCGAATGTCCCTGTTTTATCAATGCATTAAAAGCGTAAAGCAATTTAGAAATATCGTGAAAATGCAAACCTGTAGTTGGTTCGTCAAAAATAAAAAGTGTTGGTGTAGAAGTACTTTGTCCCATCCCTAAAAACGAAGCTAGCTTAATTCGTTGGGCTTCTCCACCGCTTAAGGTGCTGGAAGGCTGACCTAAATGAACATATCCTAAACCTACATCGGACAATGGTTTTAATTTTTGAACTATCTTTTTCTCATGATTTGATGGCCGCTGAGAAGAATCAAAGAAATTAATCGCATCATCAACAGTCATGTTTAAAATATCAGAAATATTTTTCCCTTCAGTAACAGTTGAGTTTGAAGGAGTATATGTAATTTCTAAAATATCTTGTTTAAATCGTTTACCTGAGCATGCTTCACATACCAAATGAATATCTGCCATGAACTGCATTTCAATTTGCACTTCACCTTCACCTTCACAAACTTCACAACGCCCACCATCAACATTAAAGGAAAAATAAGAAGGTTTATACCCGCGATTTTTTGCCAATGGTTGGTCTGCGAAAAGTGCTCGAATCTCATCATATGCTTTAACATATGTTACAGGATTAGATCGTGTAGATTTTCCGATTGGATTTTGATCGATCATCTCTACAGAAGTTACCGCATTAATATCACCAAGCAGCTTATCAAAACTGCCAGTTTGTTCACCATAACCTCCATGAATTTTTTTTAATGCAGGATACAAAACTCGTTTTACCAATGATGTTTTTCCCGAACCGCTAACACCGGTTACTACAGTCATTACGTTGAGCGGAAATTTAACATCAACACCTTTCAGATTATTTTCACGAACGCCTTGTACTTCAATATAGTGATTCCATTTTCTTCTGCTACTCGGCACTTCAATTTTTTCTTTCCCGGTTAAATAAAGGGCAGTCAAACTTTTCTCTTCTGTTTCCAGATCTTTATGTGTTCCCTGAAAAACAAGCTCCCCACCATGCGTGCCTGCCAATGGGCCAATATCAATAAGTTGATCGGCTGCACACATTATTTCTTCATCATGTTCCACTACAATAACAGTATTTCCAATATCGCGTAAAGAAGTAAGAACTTTTATCAATCTCTGAGTATCGCGTGAATGTAATCCTATACTCGGTTCATCTAAAATATACATAGAACCAACTAAGCTACTTCCAAGAGAAGTTGCAAGATTGATACGTTGTGATTCTCCACCGGATAAAGTATTTGATAAACGATTTAAAGTAAGGTAACCTAAACCAACATCATCTAAAAATTGTAATCGATTGGTGATCTCTACTAAAATGCGTTTCGCAACAGCTGTATCAAATTCAGATAATTTTATTTTTTTAAACCACTCCAAAGAGTTTTTTACTGGCATCAATACAATATCCGTAATGGAGTTTTCATCTACTTTAACATACGATGCATCTTTACGCAAACGAGTTCCCATACATTCGGGACAAACCGTTTTTCCGCGATAGCGAGATAACATTACGCGGTATTGAATTTTATACGCCTGCTCTTCCAGATGTTTGAAAAACTTTGTTAAACCTTCAAAATATTTGTTTCCGGCCCACAATAACTTTCTTTCTTTTGGGGATAATTCATAATAGGAGCGATGGATTGGGAAATCAAATTTGTGTGCATTTATTACCAACACATTTTTCCATTCACTCATTTTTTCACCTTTCCAACAAACAATGGCATCTTCGTATACGGATAAATTTTTATTTGGAATTACCAAGTCTTCATCTATACCTATTACACTTCCAAATCCTTCACAATGTTTACAAGCTCCAATTGGATTATTGAAACTAAAAAAATGTGTGCTTGGTTCTTCAAAAGAAATTTCATCTAACTCAAATTTATTTGAAAATGTGCGCACAGCTGAATTACTAGAGTCTTTCTTTTTGTCGTCACTTATTAATTCAACGCTACACTCTCCTTCTCCCTCAAAAAAGGCTGTTTGCAATGAATCGGAAATTCGATTTTCATTATCTTCATCATCCGATTTAACACTTACCCTGTCAATTACCAAAGAAATAGATTCCTTCTCTGAAAATTTTGTTTCTATAAATTCTTCAATCTTAGCTACTATGCCACTTTGTTGTATTCGGGTAAAACCTTGTTGAGCTAACAACTCCAATTGCTTTTTTAATGTTTTATCCGCTTGCTTTTTTATTGGCGAAAGAATTAAAAACTTTGTTTCCGGTTTTAATGAATTAATATAATTTATTACATCACTTACTGTATCGCGTTTAACAATGTTTCCTGAAATAGGAGAATAGGTTTTACCGATACGCGCAAATAACAATTTTAGATAATCATAAATTTCTGTTGAAGTACCTACTGTAGATCGTGGATTTCGCGAATTAACTTTTTGTTCAATTGCAATAGCTGGTGAAATCCCTTTTATATAGTCGACTTCGGGCTTATCAATTCTCCCTAAAAACTGACGGGCATAAGAAGAAAGACTTTCAACATACCTGCGTTGACCTTCTGCATATAAAGTATCAAAAACCAACGATGATTTCCCGGAACCAGACAGGCCGGTTACAACCACCAATTTATTACGTGGAATAGCTACATCCACATTTTTTAAATTGTGAACGCGAGCACCTTTAATGATGATGTACTCTTTTGAATTTAATTCTTCTATATTATTTGGCGAAGCCATTTTTAATTATTTGCGATTTAAAGGATTGCAAAATTAGTCAATTTAGGCTTTTGATTTATTGATTAATAGTTCTATATTTGTGTTAACGAAGAATTATTTTTTTTAAAACGCAACATTTTTAAAATATCTTCGTTAAGAGAGTTAATTTCAATTTATTATTCACCCGAGGCTTTTTAACAAAATTTGTAAAAGCCTCTTAATTAAAGGAGACCTGATATAGATACACTTTTACTTTTTATTACTAATCATAATTTAAAAAGGAGGTATCTATGCAAATTCAACAGATTGTTGACGATCAGGAACTCGTTAATCAGTACATCGGTGGTGAAGAATCAGCCCTAGCTACATTAATACAACGCCACAAACGTAGAATTTTCAGCTACA
Source organism: uncultured Bacteroidota bacterium (assembly GCA_903919535.1). GTDB lineage: Bacteria > Bacteroidota > Bacteroidia > 2-12-FULL-35-15 > 2-12-FULL-35-15 > 2-12-FULL-35-15. The sequence goes on from CAIXIP010000252.1 coordinate 10,521, forward strand.
TTATGCACACCGTTAAGGACAAAGCCTTAGCTGAAGATATCTTTCAGGATACATTTATTAAAGTGATCAACACGCTAAAAAAAGGCGAATACAACGAAGAAGGAAAATTTCTTCCTTGGATCTTACGAATCTCACATAACCTTATTATTGACTCGTTTAGACGAGATAAGCGCATGCCGACAATTAGCGGTGGCACCAATGATGATGGTGAATCCTTCGACATTTTCAACCTTTTAGGGAAACACGACAAGACAATTGAGCAGGAAATCATCCAAAAGCAAGTGAGAAAAGATATTCGCAAGCTAATTGAACGTTTACCGGCTGACCAAAGAGAAGTATTAATGATGCGTCATTATTACGATATGAGTTTCAAAGAAATTTCGGAACAAACCAATGTTAGCATCAATACTGCATTAGGACGCATGCGGTATGCATTAATTAACTTACGCAAGATGATAGAAGAAAAAGAAATTGTAGTTAGTTATTAATGTTTTATAATGAGTTTGAAAAAGCTGTTTCTGGGAAGAGACAGCTTTTTTTATGCCTGTATTTGTCTTCTTCATTTCTAACAGTAATTTAGGTCAATATTACAATTCATTTGATTTTTTTACAATATTTAAGAAAATGTATCGTTATTGATACAAACCAAACCAAATTTTGAATGAATAAAACCTCTACTACTAAAAAAATTACAAAACCAATTAACACAGAAATGAATGCACTACTTGATAACAAAAATGAGTTTCCTTTTGAACCAGGAAAAAATGTTATCAATAACATTCTGAATTACTCAAAGGCTTTGAGTATTCGCAGATCAAAAAGCATGAAGCACTTTGAAATGGTGTTAAACTAAAAAGGTGAACGGATTTTAAAAACGTTCAGCAAATAATTGCTGAACGTTTTTTTATTTTAATAACTCTACAATACGTTTTATTGCTTGCTGATTTTCAGGTAAATCGAGGGACTGAAGTACCTTTTTCTTTTCTTTGTTTGTCAAATGCCAACTCAAGGAGATCCTGTCATGTTTATCATTACGCAATTGCAGATCAATAAACTCAATTTTTGTTTTACACCATAAATCAGCCATTTGCACTTGCTGGTTTTGGTTATAATCCTGTATTTCAAAAAGGTTACCGTAAAAACTATCCATTGGTCGCCCTAATGCCTGCGACCATGTTTGTGAAGGATTTTCTTCTATAGGAACATTTTTATGTTTATCACGAATTTGAATAATCACAATTCCGCTAGTATTTTCTGCTATCCAATCATTAAATGCTTTTATAAAACGTAAGGTAGTTTCCAAACCGTAATTATCGCGTAATCCGGCATCAAGAATTTCGATACGAGGATTACTTGGCAAGGACACCACAGGGGAAATATATGGGAAAGTTGCACTCATTCGCAAAACACTACTAAATAATGTTTTAGGAGCATCTTGTTTCTCAAAAAACCTTAGATATTCAACGGCATCAAACAGTTTATTATATGCTACTTTTTCGGCTCTTGAATTTTGAGTTACATATGATACATGCTGTGGCGAAATAATTAATTTTCTTCCATCATTTACAATGGATGGGGAAAATATCATCATCGGTATGTATGCATTTGCTTCGGGCATTTGATAATCGGACAATCGTTTGTCAAAAATATTGTTAGTATTTTCTTCTAATTTTTGTTCCATCGAATAACCGCGGTCTTTGGGATATTTTTTTCCATCCACCATAAAACTTTGCATGGGAAACAACCATTCAGTTGTAGCTATTCGAAATGCAATAGGATTTAAAATATCTTTTGAAATATTATCCAAATATTCAGGACCATAATAACTTTTTATTTTCTGTTTTTGTTTTTCTAAATAGAGTTCCCGAATGTATGCTGCACCTATCATTCCGCCAGAAGAACCTGTGATAAGCTGTATCTGACTCATTAATTTCCCATCGAGTAAACTATCAGCATATTGCATTGTATAAAAAGTCCACAAGGAAGAACGTAAACCTCCTCCACTTGTATTAATAAAAACAAGTTTTGGCTTTTTTAATGGTTCATCCAAAAATGTATTCTTAGCTTTCCATTTATTTAATATCGCAAGAGTTTGTTGAACATCCTGCTCATACCAATCAAATCGTTTATCATTTTTTTTGAAATTATCATAACTGTAATCCGCTTTTTCTGTATTGTAATTTAAGCCGTAAGCATGATTTTCAATCGATAAATAATCAATGGTGTGTAAATAATTAAAAGCAAACAAAAACATTATAAAAACAGCTGTTGACCAACTTCTCCACCAACGATAAAAAGAACTAAACAACATGATGAACATAGTAAACAAGAGAAAGATACTAGCACTTGCAGGAATTTCGAAAGCTTTTGTTTCACCAAAAAAGCCAAGTCCAAGCAAAGTAACGATTGAGATCATTTGAAAAATAAATGCCGAATGATGATTGCGCCTAATAACATCTTTCAACATTTCCTTTTTATAATGTTGAACGGAGCGAACCAACCTTATTTTGAAAGGGTTACTCAAATAGGTTTCAACATACCAATCACGAGACTCCTTTATTAATCGAGGATTCCGTTCACCAGTAATCGCTTTTTTTGTATTCTTTATAGGCCTGTCTTCGCTTTGTTGAATTCCATATAGCTTAAAAATATCTTTATTCGCTCTAAAAAAATAAGTAAATGACATTATCAACAGAAGCCCGATTCCGGAAAGGAATGAAAATATCATTAAAAATATTTTACCTGTTGACATTATATTTTCTCCTCTCAGGAAAATGTATATCTGGAAACAATATAACAAGATAAATACAACAGGAATTATAAAATTATTTATGCAATATTTTAAGAAAGGATAGCGAAGCGATGCTAAAAAAGGAAAACGAAAAGCATTTTTAATAAAACTAGCAATATTGTATGCCATAATAAAGCCACCGCATGAAAAACCTACAATAAAATAAGACAAAAAACTTATCCGATCAAAGTATTCTGGGCCAAGGAATAGATATGACAAGCCGTAACGAATAGCTACATTATGGGTAATCATTCCAAAAAAGATAAGCCAAAAGACCAACAAAAGTTGATTTTTTTTCAGATCGAGCATTATTAGACGAAAAGGAAATGAAAAAAACATCCTACGGAAGGATGGATTTTTCAGAAAGCCACTTTTTATAGAATTAAAAATTGTCATAATTAAATAGCTGAGTTAATTATTCTCATAATCTCATTTTCGAGTTCCTGAGTTTTGTTCTCTATTACGCTCCCCTTTGTAATAAGTTGCGATGCAAATTCTTTATCTGTCAATCCTTTTGCATTTATTTTCACATTCAGAAATGCACCCATCACTGCAGAACGAGCACATAATGCTCCAACACCAGCATCTGTAATAGAATTCGGATTACCAATCTCTACCATTTTTTTAATTATCACCATTGACTCTCCAGCAAGCTCCATTACTTTAAATGGAATTTCGGTTGCGTATTTTGTTGCATCCTGAATTGCCTGTGTTCTTGCTTTCTTTTCTTCATCAGTCGATTTTGGCAAACCAAAAGCAATCATAATTTTATTAAATGCATTGGTATCTTCATCAACTAATTTCAATAATTCATTTTTATAGTATTGGCCTTTTTCAGCCCAATCAGAAAACTCTTTCCAGCGATCATCCCAACCTGGTTTGTGAGAAGAAAGATTTGCAACCATTGTTCCTAAAGAAATTCCTAAAGAAGCAATATATGCAGAAATAGAACCACCACCCGGTGCCGGACTTTCACTTGCTGTTTCATCTGCGAATTCAACAAGATCCATTTTAATAAGACGACTTTTTGATTCATCTTTTAATAAATATTCTATGATTCGTTCTTCAGGCTTAAATGGCGATAATTCGTCCAAGCCAAGGGATTTTGTCGCAATTTTAATTAATTCTTTTTCAGAAACACCTGTTGAGCGTTGTTGTTTCTCCAGAAAATATTTCCCGGCATCCAACATCGCTTTAAGTGGAATTAACCCAACCAATTCAGAACCAGTAACACGAATTCCACGTTCAGCAGCTTTTTTAGAAACCTCATCAAAAGCAATATGTACAGGAGTTATATTAATATTAGTTAGGTTCATTGAAATTTGTGCAACACCATATTCTTCAATGAACCAACCAATAGCTTTTACTGATTTCAATGAACCCGGAATATTCACAGGATTTCCATTTGCATCGGTAACAATTTTTCCTGTAACAGGATTTCCTTCTCGTTTCACACGACCAGCTTCACGTACATCAAATGCTATTGCATTCGCTCTCCTTGTTGATGTTGTATTTAAATTTATGTTGTAAGCAACCAGAAAATCTCGCGCTCCAATCACTGTTG
>CAIXIP010000253.1 GCA_903919535.1 uncultured Bacteroidota bacterium
ATTTGGTATGGTTGTATTATTAGGCGAAAGGTTTAATATATGAATAACATCATTTTCGATGCAATGATGTGTGTGTATGTCAATATATATAGTTTGATCTTTCAATAATTTACAAAAAAACTCCCGATTATTTAAAATCGGGAGTTTTTTTAATTTTTTTTACTATTTATTTTGATCCGCTAATTTTGGAGTTGCTTTTGATTTGCCTGCATCAGCTTTTTTTTCTGCAACAAATGCTTCCCATGTTTTTAATTGCTCAGCATTTAATATTGGTCTTAAATCTGAATTCCATTTGTCTAGAATTTTTCTTTTCTCAACTTCGAATTGTATGTCGTCTTTTGCGAATTTCTCACGATTTGCTTTTAACGCTTTTGCATTTTCAAGATTAATAACCTGAACTTTTGCTTGTTGATCTGCTGAAAGGCTTAGTTTTTCAGTCATCTTATCTGTATTCAATTTAGCTCTTGCTTCAGGAGATTCTGGTTGTTCTTTTCTGGTGTCAGAAGATGTTCTTGTAGGGGTTGCGTTTTGAGCATTAATTACCATCCCGGAAACTAAAAAAGCAGAGATCAAAATTATTTTTTTCATGGTTTTATATTTTGAGTTTAAATTTACGTAAGGTTTACAATTATTATTTCAAACGGTTTAACGTATTATAACAAATATAGTAATTTTTACATATTCCTCCTATACTGTCCTCCAACTTCAAAAAGAGCATTTGTTATCTGACCTAATGAACAATATTTCGATGTTTCCATCAAGCCTTCAAAAATATTTTTGTTTTGAATTGCCAATGTTTGTATATCTCTCAACAGTTGTGCCGATTTATCCTCATTGCCTTTCTGCAATTCAACCAGCATTGTAATTTGATATTTCTTTTCTTCTTCAGTAGCTCTGATTACTTCTTGTGGGCTCATAGTGGGCGAACCTGTTGATGATAAGAAGGTGTTTACACCAATGATAGGATATTCTCCGGTATGTTTTAATGTTTCATAATACAAACTTTCTTCTTGTATCTTTCCTCGTTGATACATCGTTTCCATGGCGCCTAAAACCCCGCCTCGTTCATTGATTCGCTCAAATTCCAACAATACCGCCTCTTCAACAAGGTCGGTTAATTCTTCGATAATAAATGACCCTTGTAATGGATTCTCATTTTTGGCTAATCCTAATTCCCTGTTGATTATCAATTGAATTGCCATCGCTCTTCTAACAGATTCTTCTGTAGGAGTTGTTATCGCTTCATCATAAGCATTAGTGTGCAATGAATTACAATTGTCATAGATTGCGTATAGTGCTTGTAATGTGGTACGAATATCATTGAAATCAATTTCCTGCGCATGCAATGAGCGTCCTGAAGTTTGAATATGATACTTCAACATCTGCGAGCGTTCATTCGCATTGTATTTTATTTTCATCGCTTTTGCCCATATTCTTCTTGAAACACGACCAATTACTGAATATTCGGGGTCGATTCCATTACTGAAAAAGAAGGATAAATTCGGAGCAAATTTATTAATATCCATTCCACGACTAGCATAATATTCAACATAAGTGAAACCATTCGATAATGTTAATGCAAGTTGTGTGATAGGATTAGCACCTGCTTCAGCGATGTGATAACCCGAAATAGAAACTGAATAAAAATTGCGAATATTATTATTAATAAAATAATCCTGCATGTCGCCCATCAAGCGCAAAGCGAATTCAGTTGAGAAAATACAAGTGTTTTGTGCCTGATCTTCTTTTAAAATATCAGCTTGAACAGTACCTCGAACAGCGGCAATGGTTTCGCATTTAATTTTTTCATATACATCTTTCGGTAATACTTGATCGCCTGTAATACCTAATAACATTAACCCTAAACCATTGTTGCCTTTTGGTAATTCACCTTGATAAGTTGGACGAACTACTTTTTTTGATTTATATCTCTGCTGTATTTTTTCTTCAATTTCTTTATCTAAACCATTTTCCTTGATAAAGATTTCACACTGTTGATCAATAGCTGCATTCATAAAAAAACCGGTCATGATAGCAGCAGGTCCATTGATGGTCATTGATACAGACGTTTTCGGGTCAGCTAAATTAAAACCACTATATAATTTTTTAGCGTCATCCAAGCAGCAGATGGAAACCCCTGAGTTGCCAATTTTACCATAAATATCAGGTCGAATTGCAGGGTCTTGTCCGTATAGTGTAACACTGTCAAATGCAGTACTTAAACGGTGAGCAGGCATACCTAAACTTACATAATGAAATCTTCTATTTGTTCTTTCTGGTCCGCCTTCTCCTGCAAACATCCGTGTAGGGTCTTCTCCTTCACGTTTGAATGGGAAAACACCTGCTGTATAAGGGAATTCTCCTGGGACATTTTCCTGCAAGTTCCATTTCAAAATATCTCCCCATGCTTCATAACGTGGAGTTGAAATTTTAGGAATCTGGCTGTGTGAAAGCGATTCGTAATGCGTTTGAATTTTCAATTCTTTGTCACGTACTTTAAATACAAAGAATTCATTCTTGTATTGCTGAACTTTTTCTACCCAGCCATCAAGTATTTTTTTGTTTCGTCCATCAAAATTTAAGGCAATCTGAGCATAGGTTTCTTCTAAGCCTTTAATGATTCTATCCTTATCCTCAACCTTCGATTCTTTTAGCGCAACAATTGATTTGGTGATTGAATATAAAGTCTGAGCAATATCTTTTTGTGAATTTACCCATTTATCATAATTGCGATTGTTCTCCGCAATTTCTGCTAAATAGCGAGTACGATGAGGTGGAATGATATAAATTTTTTCACTCATTTCATCTGTAACTTCAAAATTCGATTTTAAATCAGCACCAGTTTTTTCTGCTAATTTATTTACGATCACTTTGTATAATTTATTCATGCCTGGATCATTAAATTGTGATGCAATTGTGCCATATACAGGTACATTCTCATCATCCAGATCAAATAAATTGTGATTACGCTTATATTGCTTTTTTACATCACGCAACGCATCGAGTGCACCACGTTTGTCAAATTTGTTCAATGCAATAACATCAGCAAAGTCGAGCATGTCAATTTTTTCAAGTTGTGTTGCTGCACCGTATTCTGGTGTCATCACATACAAACTCATATTGCAATGTTCCGTAATTTCAGTATCGCTTTGTCCAATACCAGAAGTTTCCAGAATTATCAAATCATAATTCGCTGCTTTAACTATTTCTACTGCTTCTTTAACATATTTCGATAAAGCTAAATTACTTTGACGGGTTGCTAATGAACGCATATAAACTCGTTCGTTTCTTATCGCATTCATGCGAATTCTATCGCCAAGTAATGCTCCACCAGTTTTGCGTTTAGACGGATCTACAGAAATTATTGCAATAGTTTTGTCTTTAAAATCAATTAAAAATCTTCGTACTAATTCATCAACTAAGCTTGATTTTCCTGCGCCTCCAGTTCCTGTAATACCAAGTACTGGAGTGGCTTTTGTTTTTATTTCTTTAGTGATCTCTCCACTGAATTTTGCAAATTCTTCTGGGAAATTTTCTGCAGCAGAAATTAATCTGGCAATCGATCTAACATCCTTATTTTTTAATTGTTTTACTTCGTCATTCAGATGCGCCCCAGTTGGATAATCACACTTTTCAAGCATGTCATTGATCATCCCTTGTAATCCCATCGAACGTCCATCATCAGGAGCATAAATTCGGGTGATGCCATATTTTTGAAGTTCTTCAATTTCTGTTGGAAGGATTGTGCCACCACCACCGGCAAAAATCTTGATGTGCCCGCAATTTTTTTCCTTCAATAGATCAAACATGTATTTTAAAAATTCCATATGCCCACCTTGGTAGGATGTAAGGGCAATTGCATTTGCATCTTCTTGAATTGCACAATTAACTATTTCTTCAACACTTCTGTCATGACCTAAGTGGATAACTTCAGCACCAGTGCTCTGAATAATTCTTCGCATGATATTGATTGCGGCATCGTGTCCATCAAATAAAGATGCTGCAGTAACAATTCTTATTTTATTTTTTGCTTTGTAAGGCTCAATTTGTAACATATAAAAAATCTTTTTTTAATTAAAGAATAGCTACAAATATAACCATACATGCCAATTATTACAAATGGCTTTTCTCATTGCTAAATTGATAGATTCGTTGTATATTAGTTTCCTGATTTTAAAAAAATGAACATAAAAAAATAATCTACACGTTAATTGCATTGTTTTGTTCATTTTATTCATTCGGTCAAATTCCGAATCCTGAGTTTTGAAAATCAGACTACCTCCAATGAACTGTTTCCTCTTGTATGGCATTCAGCTTAAAGTGTTGCATGCTTTCAAGTATGATTCAAGTAATATATCGAATGGGATTTATAATTTGGTAATAGAAACTGATAATTATTGGCAGAACAGAAAAAATTTAGTGCAGAAATAATTGATTGAAATTAGTTTAACCGAATAATCATTTCAAAAGGAACGTAAGCTTATTTAAAACTTACGTTTTTTTGTTTTTGAATACTGTTTGTTTTAAAAATAATAATTTGGTTTGCAGGATATTTAACCCATTTTGCAGATACTCATTCCTTGTTTGCATAATAGATTTTTAATACGATTTCGATGACTCTACTTTTGATGCAGTATTAATCTTAAATTTGTAAATCATGAAAAAGTCAGTTCTTATAGCACTTCATCTTGGATACTGGATGTGTTACATTTTATTAATTGCATTAATATTGATATTAGGCAATCAAGGCCGTCAAGGAGATTTGTTGCCGGAATATCGAATCATCAAGAATATTTATATCATTGGCATTTTTTCAGGTGTTTTTTCCTTCTATTTTTTCTACACATTTTTGTTCTCCAAATTTTTAGTTCAAAAAAAAATTGTTCAATTAATTTTTGCAGGAATCATTGTAGCGCTTCTGAGTGGAGTAGTTGCAAGCTCTGGCTTGATTTTGGCGTATGGGCCACAAATGTTGTTTAACGATGGATGGCGTTCTGCATATCAAATTGTATTTGCAGTCGGACTTCTGAATGGTTTGCCAAATGGAATAATTGCATTGGTAATGCGTGGATTTATTTCGTGGTATGCAGATATAAAATGGAAAGAAGATGTGAACAAAAAGAATTATGAAATGGAATTAGCACTTGTGAAATCTCAAATCAATCCACATTTTTTATTTAATACCATTAACAATATTGATATTCTCATTGAAAAGGATGCAGTAAGGGCTTCGTCTTATTTGAATAAATTATCAGACATCATGCGTTTTATGCTTTATGAAACAAAGACGGAAACGATTCCTCTTGCAAAAGAATTGGCATATATTGAAAAATACATCGATCTTCAAAAGATCAGAACAGCTAATCCTAATTATGTAAATTATTTGGTTGAAGGTGATGCGAAAAATTTAGTGATTGCTCCAATGCTTTTTATTCCTTTTATGGAAAATGCTTTTAAACATGCCGAAAATAAAAAGTTAGAGAATGCTATAAACATTAAAGTTGTTATCGAAAAAGAGTTGATTATATTTGATTGTGAAAATAATTTTAGGGAGGATACTCAAACAAAATTTGATCAAAGCGGTTTAGGAAACGAATTGATTCAAAAGCGCTTGATGTTGTTGTATCCTGACAAGCATAAGTTGGAAGTAATAAAAAGTAATAATACTTACAAAGTAAAATTGACAATTAATCAATAATGACAATTAGTTGTATAATAATAGAAGATGAGCCATTGGCCCTGGAACGAACAAGGAATTTTGTCCTAAAGCTCCCTTTTCTTAATTTGCTTTCTTCCTTTGATAATGGGATTGATGCTTTAATATTTTTGAAATCAAATTCAGTTGACCTGATTTTTTTGGACATAAATATGGGAGAGTTTTCAGGTATTCAATTGTTAGAAGCGGCAACTATTAAATCAGAAGTAATTATTACAACTGCATACAATGAATACGCGCTGAAAGGTTTTGACTTGAATGTAACTGATTATTTGTTGAAACCGTTTACATTTGAACGTTTTTTGCAAGCAGTTGATAAAGCACAAACTAACCTGTCAAAAACAGAAGTTGTTCGTGATAATAAATTTATTTTTGTTAAAACAGAATATCGTTTAGAAAAATTATTTTTGAATGAAGTTCTTTATATTGAAGGGATGAGGGATTATCGCAGGATTCACACAATCAATAAAAAGATAATGACTTTGCAAACTTTTAAAGAATTTGAGTTGGATATGCCAGCGAGTTTAATCTGTCGAGTTCATAAATCTTTTATGGTTGCTATTGATAAAATTGAATCTATAGAAAGGGACCGAATTAAAATTAAAGACATCCTTATACCAATTTCTGAAACCTATAAAAAAATATTTTTTGAACGAATAAATCAGTCGAAGAAATAATTCGATAAGAAATTTTACAACGATGGATATTTTTCTTTCATCGCATTCAAATATCTTTTGAGATTTGAATTGTATTTCTGCTCATACTCTTTTTCAAATAAACTGTATTGCGAATCATAACGTGTAAATGCCATAAAAAATGCATTTCCTTCATATAATGCTTGCAAGGAATAATTAAAATAAAGTTGCTTCCTATGCAATGGTAATTTATAAACACCTATCACAATTTCAGTTATCAATTTTTTTTTCTTTTGTTTTTTAATTTCTACAGATTCGTTTTTTTCTAAGGA
>CAIXIP010000254.1 GCA_903919535.1 uncultured Bacteroidota bacterium
AGGAGTTTTGTACAAAGGCGTTGTTGCTGTTTGATAATTATACATCAACTGTTTAAAATCTTTGTGTTTATTGATTTGCTCATCAGGCAGATCAGGTTTATCGTTATTGAACTTTAAATCGGTCATTTTATTTTTTTCATTTTAAAAAATCTCAATCCTCAGGCTTTTAAATTAGTTTTCTTAATTTATCCAAAATACGATATACTTTAACTTTTGCATTATTTTCAGTAATACCAACTATCTCGCCAATTTCTGAGAAAGAACGCTTTTCGAAAAAACGAAATTCTATTAACTGAATATCATCACTATCTAATTTCTTTAATGCCAACATCATTTTTTGTTCTGCTTCGGAGTTGTCATCTGGGGCAATCTCCTGAACAATTTGATGCAAATTATTTTTATCAAGACTTACTATCCTATTCGCTTTATTTTTTCTAAAATACATATTTATTTCATTAAAGGCAATGCGGAATAACCAAGCTGAAAATGGAACACCTTTAAACTGATATTTTTTAATATTTATCAATGCTTTTAAAAACACGTGTGAAGTAATATCGGCACAAAGTTCTTCGTCTCCTGTTCTTCGGTAAATGAACACAAAAATAGATCTATAATATTTTTCGTACAGCACATCAAAACGCGCAGGATTAATTTTCGCAGCTGAAATTTGCTGCAATTCCTGTTGTATATCGGTATCCGTTTTATGATGTGCGCTCACCGTTTTTATAGCTATTTAGTTTTATAATGCAGTAAAAGTATAAAAGATACAGCGTGGTAAAGATTTATATTTTCTATTTGCCAAATATCTTTTACATTTGAATTATGAAACGAAGTATTCTTTCTTTTATTTTACTTTTCATCACTATTTCATTCTTCGCCCAAGACCCCCATTTTTCTCAATACCAAAGCACAAGAGGGGAATTAAACCCTGCTGTTACGGGTATAGATAGCACATTAGCTATATCAACAAGTTACCGATTACAATGGCCCAACATTAGTGGTTCATATTCTACCTTTCATTTTTCAGCCGACAAATACTTTCGATTTTTAAGAGGAGGACTTGGCATCAATTTCTTAAATGATAAAGAAGGAAACGGTGCAATAACTACAACAAGAATCGAATTAATTTACGCCCCTCACTTTGAATTATTCAAACACAAAATAGTTTTTCAACCTGCCTTTGGAATGGCATATTTTCAAAAAACACTTGATTGGAGTAAACTTAATTTTGGAGATATGATTGATGAACGCAGAGGTTTTGTTTATCAAACTCAAGAAGTGCCTGGTACATCAAAAAAGCAAAATATTGATCTATCCGCAGGTTTATTTATATACAGTTCAAAATATTATGGAGGAATTGCGGTTCATCATATAAATCAACCTGACGAAGGATTTATTGGGCCAAGTAGGCTCCCATTAAAAATAACATTACATACAGGAGCCAATTTAAGTTTCCGGAAAGATGAAAAAAAATATTTCATTCTTTCTCCAAATCTACTTTTCATTAAGCAACAAGATTTTCAAGAATACATGCCAGGAATAAAAGTTAAATATAAATGGGCTGTGCTAGGTATCAATTATAGAAATGAAGATGCTTTTATTGTAAATACAGGAGTTCAGTTTAGGTTATTCAAACTGGAATATTCTTATGATTATACTGTTTCAAAACTGACAAATAAAGCTACAGGTGGAAGTCATGAAATTCAAATGACTTGGTTTTTAAAAAGTCACAAAAAGTTTTTTGCCGGGAAAACGATTAGAATGATTTAGCTATTTAAAAAGAGTTACCGAACCTTGGTATTCGTAGCTATTACCAACCGCATTATTTAAATTAAGTTTATAAATATAACTTCCATTTGGTACAAGATCACCATTATTTACTTTACCATTCCATCTCATATATCTATCATTGGTGTTAAAAATAACATTTCCGTTTCTTCCAAACACTTTTAAGCTAAAACCAAGAGTGTTATAATATCCCAGAGTAAAAAAGTTGTCATTTATACCATCATAATTCGGAGTAAATGAATTTGGTATATACACCGAAAACAAGGTGTCGGATGAATTGCTTTTTGTTTGATACCAATGCGCATATCCAATATGTTGATCTGGGTTATACGGCTTCTCTTTTTTACAAGAGAAAAGGAAAGAGATTAAAACTATAACTAACACTACATTTTTCATAAAACTAAATTATAAAATTTTAGCGGTTACAAATCCCTTTAAAATTACAGTATTCGCAACTGTCTGTTTCTAACGTTTGCATAAAAGGTTTTTCCGGATTAAATACTTCAGCTAATAGTATTTGCAATTGCATTTCAAAATCTGCTAAAATATTGGTATTTAGCAATTCACTCCCATTGGCTTTTACTGTTTTTAAACCTGCACTCAGTTCACGAAAAGTGATGATTCCTGACAAAATATTTTCAGTAATTACAGGATTCATCTTTTGGTACATCCATGCATAGGTCAATAACTGAAAACTTTTTGCAAGATTCGGATTTGTCCTAATCTCATCCCAATTGTCAAATTTTAATTCACTGTTAGTAGCTAAGCCTGTTTTATAATCAACGATGCGGGTAACGCTTCCAACAGAATCTATTCTATCAGCTTTACCATGAATTTTAATTTTTTCATCTCCTACACAGATAGTAGTTTCTAAATTCTCTTCCAAAGACTTAATAATAATTGGATGCCCATTTTTTTCTGAAACTGTTATGTTTTTTATTTCCGAATCTAAAAAATTACTGATAAATTTTATGGCAACTTTTAAGGTCAGATAATTTTGTCCAAAATTAATCTCGTTTTTACTATACTCTTTTTCAAACATAGAAATGGTAGCACGCTCCACATCCTTCTTCATTTCTTTGATGTCGGCAACGGTAATTTTTTTTCCAACAAATGGAGTATAAAACAGCTCTAATACTTCGTGAATAGCGCTTCCTAAAGTATCAGCACCAATTACCTCTTCAACTTCATCAACTTCTCTTAATCCGGCAATCGCTTGAAAATAAAATTGTAAAGAGCAATTTCGATATGTATTTAATGCAGAAGGAGAAAACCCTTTCTCAGCTTTTGCTTTAAGTTTTTCAAAAATCAGTTCCGTTTTTTCAATTTTTATTTCATTCAAATTACTCTCAGAATCTACTGGAATATTCAGCAATTGTTCTTTAATAATTACATTCGGATTTATTTTAGGCAACTCATAGATCAATTGGGTAAGAAACCTGCTTTTTTCCCCACTTCCCAAAGCGTCACTCTCAGTATTATACAGCAAATAAATATTTTTTGCACGCTGAATTAAACGATAAAAATGATATGCAAAAATTGCATCTTTATCACTATAGGTTGGTAATCCAAAATGCCTTTTTAATTCAAATGGAATAAATGAATTAACAGATTTTCCGGATGGTAAAATATCTTCGTTACAAGAAAGTAAAATAACATTTTCAAAATCCAGCGTACGTGTTTCAAGCATTCCCATTACTTGTAAGCCCATTAATGGTTCACCATAAAATGGCAAGGTTGAGGTTTTTACAGTTTGTGTGAATAAACTTTGGAATGTTTGAAGATCGGAAATGCTTCCTGGATAATCAAGCATCAATCCTTGAATAAGTTTGCTGATCTTAGTAAAAGCAAATAAATATTCTAATTCTAAACTTGCTTTGTTTTCAGTTGAATTATTTTGTTGGGCAACGATTGCATTTTTTAGGGTTTCGATCAAATAATTAAGACAGGCTATTGCATCTGATGGAGTTTTCCATAACTCGAAAACAGGTTTTAAAATTTCAAATAATTCTAATTGTGATGCAAATAATTTTTCAACTGTTGAACGAGCAGCAAAAACAATATTTCTATCTTTAATTGCCCTGACGATTGATTTTACAGAATGAGCTTTCTTATCCTTAAAAATCAAAATAGCTGTAAAAGGATGATTTAGGAGCTTCAGAAGGTCCTTGTGATAAAAGCTATAACTCGCTTTACCTTGATTTAATTTTATTGCATTGATATGTAGGTTAACTACCAAATCAAAATATCCGGCAACAGGTGTGTTTTTTAATGGATACCCCATCGTCACATTTATGTCCTGCAAATTTTCAGGCAATGAGTGTAGCACAGGGAATAATAAATTTTCATCAGCAAGAACTAAAGCAGTATTTTGCAATTGTTGATCTTCTTTTTGCAATTCGCTGACTAAACTTCCTGCAACTTTTGCTTGTGCAACATTTTTTGCCGCGCCAATAATTGTAATATGTTTTGCTTCAGTGGAAAGTAAATTTTCAGCAAACACAAAATTTCTATCTGCTGACTTTTTAAAGTTGGAATAATTATCATATTTCCGTATAAATTTTCCTGCCTCTTGTTTTATATCATTTACATAATAATCGTCTGTATCCCATATTATTTCGGCTTTTCCAAGATTGACCAACTTCTCAATCATCTGTTCTTCCGCTTTATTAAGCGCATTAAAGCCTGCAAAAATTATCTTTTTCCATTTATGTTTTTGTATTCGCTCTCCTACACTATTTGCAACAATTCGATATGCATATCCTTGATACGTTTGATGCTTTTCTAGCAATCGTTTACTAAAATCAGTATAATAACTCCCTAAAGATTGCCAAAAACGAAGATATTGCTTTTGAAAATCGGTTAACTCTTCCGCATTTAGTGTCCACGATTCAAGTTCTTTGATATCTTTTAAATTTCCAAACAACTGACTGGCATCTACTAAATATCTGTCAATTTCATTCAAATCACTTAAAAGTATTTGCCCCCATTTACTGAATTCATCAAAAGTTTCAACGTCTTTTATGCTGATATTTTTAACGGTTTCATACAATTCAAATAAAAGAGTTGTTGAATCTGCAATTTCCAGCTCGGCAAGTAATGCAACAAAATCTTCGGTGGCATAAATTTCAGGACTCCAAAAAGTTTTTTTGAGACTCTTCGCTAAATGAGTTTTTAAAAACAACCCTGCTCTTCGATTGGGCAAAACAATGCATAAATCGCAAATGTCATCACCGTATTTTCCATACAAGTAGTTTACTGTTTTTTCGAGGAAAGATTGCATCAAGCGAAATTAAGAATTGAAAATTAAGAATGATATATTTGTTGTGAATATTTATTTTTATTCTAAAAGTCATTCCGACCGCAGTGGAGGAATCTTTATATTCATTAGCGCAAATTCAAACGATTAAAAAAATCCCCATATGATTCAACATCCAATAAGTTATCCTCAATTTAGAAAATACCCTAATGAAAAAGCGTATTTCAAAATCATTTCCGCAAAAGAATGGGAAGAGGTCCAAATTATTGGAAGCAAGTCAATTTTACATCATTTCACTGTAAAAATTTTACCCGACAGAAACTTCATTTATGATATGACATTTGATTATAAACGAAATTGGGTGTCAATAGAAGAATTTGAATACGATACTCACAGAAAAGTTGCAAAGGAAAAAGGTAAATAAAAAACACCCCGTTCAAAAAATGAACGAGGTGTTTTCAACATATTTAATAAAACAAATTACCAGATTTCAGCTCTTTCTGTTTTAGGGCGATACATTTTATCACCTTCTTTTACACCAAAAGCATCATAAAACTCTTGCATGTTACTCAATGGGCCATTTCCTCTTAAGTTTTCTGGGGAATGTGGATTTGTTTGCACCATATTTTTCAAAAATTCCGGTCTTACATTATTTCGCCATCCTTGTGCCCAAGCCATGAAGAAACGTTGCTCTGCAGTAAATCCATCAATCTTTGCAGGGGCAGGTTTCCCTTCCATTGATTTTTTCAAAGCATAATAAGAAATTGTTAACCCACCTAGATCAGCAATGTTTTCACCCAAAGTAAGCTCTCCATTTACATGCACATCATCAATTGCAATATAATCGTTGAATTGCTTCACAACCATATCAGTTTTTTTCTTGAAATTTGCTTTATCGGCATCTGTCCACCAGTTTTTAAGATTTCCATCTGCATCAAACTGACAACCTTCATCATCAAAACCATGCGTTAATTCATGACCAATAATAGCTCCCATAATACCATAGTTTACAGCATCATCAGCATCAGGATTGAAAAATATTGGTTGCATGATACCTGCAGGGAAAACGATTTCATTCATAGATGGATTATAATATGCATTGATTGTTGGTGGTGTCATCCCCCACTCTGCACGATCAATTGGCTTACCCAATTTAGTTATCATTTCAATAAATGAATATGTATTAGCTCTCATAAAGTTCTGAACATATGAATCACGATTGATCGCTAATGTTGAGTAATCTTTCCACTTATCAGGGAAACCTAATTTCAACATAATTTTATCCAACTTAACATTGGCTTGTTTTTTTGTTTCTTCACTCATCCAGTCGCGACTTGCGATACGAACACGGTATGCGGCAATTAAATTTTTCACCATTTCTCCAACACGTTTTTTACTGCTTTCGGTAAAATGTTTTTCCACAAAAAGTTGTCCTAATGCATCGCCTAAACAATTGTCGGTTGCTTCCAAAGCACGCTTCCAACGAGGCTTCAAAGCAGGAGTACCCATTAATTTTGTACCATAAAACTTAAAGTGCTCATTAATAAAATTGTCACTCAATTTACTTGCTGTTGCATCAATTAAACACCAACGTAGATAAGTTTTCCAATCATCAATCGAAACAGATTTCATTGAAGTATTTAATGTTGCAAAAAAATCAGGCTGTGCAACAATTACATTACTGATTCCTTTTATGCCTACTGAACTGAAATAAACATCCCAATTAAAGTTTGGTGTAAGCTCAGCTAATTCTTTCAACGTTTTTTTGTTGTATTGTTTTTCAGGGTCACGCAATTCAACTTTTGTCATCGAACCTTTAGCAAAATTAGTTTCGATATTGAAAATGATTTCTGAATTTTTTTCTGCAACTTCAGCTTTATCACCAAGTAATACGAACATATTTTTCATATGTTCCTTAAATGCTTTTTGAATTCCAACAGTTCGGTCATCTGTCTTGGTATAATAATCACGGTCAGGTAAGCTAATTCCACCTTGCCCCAGTTGTGTAATATACTCAGTACTTATTTTAGGGTCTTGACCAACGTAACCGCTAAAAAAAGGTCCAACTCCAATTGAATGTAAATGAGCAACAGCTTTTAATAGATCATCTGTTGATTTTATATTCGCGATTAAAGCAAATTCGCCCTTCAATGGAGCAGCTCCATCTTTATTTAATTTAATGGAATCCATCGCTACAGAATAAAAGTCGCCAATTTTTTGACGATTACTTCCTGCAAGCGCTTGTTTATCAGCTGCAGCTTCATTTAAAATAACTTTTAGCTTTGCCGTGTTCTTGTCATTCAATTCATTAAAACTTCCCCAACGGCTTTCTGAAGCTGGAATAGGATTGTTTTTTAGCCAATTTCCATTTACGTAACGATAAAAATCATCGGTAGGTTTTACCGTAAGATCCATATTTTTAATATCGATTCCCGGAGTTTTATCATCTGCAGGATTACTTACAAATGCTAGCAATGCAACAATACCTGCAAATGCTGAGAGTGTCAAAATGTTTTTTTTCATATTTAATATTATTAATTTTTTTGTATTCGAGAACTAAAAGCTTATCCCATTTTAATTTTGCGAACGAATTTACCTTAATTCAACAATATGACAAAATGATTTTGTTAAATGGTTGTTTTTAATGCTGAATGGTTATTTATTAGCCAGAATAAAGTAATTACCTAACAATCATAATCTTTAGTATTTTTGAGTTTAGAAAACATAAGAAATGTCTGATTTAAAAAACAAAGTGATTTGGATTACCGGAGCATCATCCGGAATAGGAGAAGCATTAGCTTATGCTTGCATTGCAGAAGGTGCTAAAATAATTATTTCAGCGCGCAGAATAGAGGAATTAAGACGTGTTGCAGAAAGATGCAAAACAGATGTAGAGCATTTGCTTATTCTACCTCTTGACTTGGAACATACTGAAAACATAGAAGAAAAAGTAGAACATGTTATTTCAAAATTTGACCGAATTGATGTTTTAATAAACAATGGTGGCATCGCTCAACGAAGCATATCCCTGAAAACACAAATGGAGGTGGAACGGAAGATCATGGAAATTAATTTTTTCGGAACAGTTGCATTAACCAAAGCTGTTGCTCACGTTATGAGCAAACAAAAGAGCGGAAAATTAGTTGTTGTGACAAGTATTTTAGGGAAATTTGGGCTACCATTGTATGCAACATACGCGGCTTCAAAACATGCTCTTTATGGCTATTTTGAATCTTTACGAGAAGAATTACATCCTGACAATATTGATGTTTTAATTGTTAGCCCTGGTTTTATAAATACTGATGTTGGAGTAAAATCTTTAACAGAAGATGGCAGTGAATTCAGCAAAAAAAGCCCTGCTCAAAACAAAGGAATGGATCCGATGGATTGCGCTAAAGGTATTGTTAAAGCGATTAAAGGCAACAGGCATCATAAGTATGTCGCCAATTATGAAATATTTTCGGTTTATATCAAACAGTTTTTCCCGAAAACATTTTACAAACTGATGCGTAAAATGACAAAAAAATAATTTTTTTCAACAATTTAATCTTCAGAAAAATTCGCCTTTTTGATTATTGATTTTCGTATCCTCGTCAATATGATTTTGGTCACGTTTCCGATTCATTAATTCCTTAATTTTGTGCTTTATTCAATTATAAATTATGTTCGGATTTCAGGTAAATACATTTGAGTTTAAGAATTTTTTAGTTCAGCGTATCGGTAAAAGCACTTTCATTTGGCGCATCGTTGAATTCGTTCAGGGACTCTCATATTCATTAAACTATTGGTTGTATTACAAATTAAAGCTTATCAAAAGCAAAAGTTCTATAACTGAAATAAATATAGAGTTTGTAAGCTATTGTAATCTTCGATGCAAACTTTGTTCTCTTGATCATGAGAAAACAAAAGTGCGTATGAGTCCGGAAATATTAAAACATTTTTTTGAAGATTTATTAAGCGACAGCCGATTTAGTAGCGTCAAAACACTTCATCTATACAATGCCGGAGAGGTATTGCTTCATCCAAATTTAGATGAAATGCTATTGATTATTAAGCAATATAAAGATCTCGCAAGAGATAAAAGAATTCCCTTTCCTCAAATTTCTTTACTTACCAATGCTACTATTTTAGATGACAAAAACTCTAAAATACTGATTGAGTCAGGAGTTTTAGATTATATCAGATTCAGCATGGATGGAGGAAGTAGAGAGAAGTTTGAAGAAATGCGAGTACGTGCAAAATGGGATGAGTTTGTAAAAAACATAAGCACATTTGTTGAACTCAATAAAAAAACTCCGAAACCTATTCCAACTGGAATTATCACATTAGTTGATTATAAAAACAAACTCAATACAAAATGGATGAGTGAGGAATTTATAAAACTATTAAACATGGTAGATGGCTATGAACTTCGCTATGCTCATAATTGGGGAGGAGAAGTTGAAATTGAAGAACTAAAAAATAAAAGTTTAAAAAGCTATAAGATTGGTTGCAGTCTATTGATGCATCAATTGGTATTATTGCCTAATGGCGATATTACTGTCTGTTGTGCCGATCTGAATTCGAAAGGTGTTATTGGAAATATCAATCAGGATAAACTTTTTTCAATCTATAACAAACCATTACGATTGGAAATGCTTCATAAATTCATGAAAGGAAAAAAGAAAGAAATTGATTTGTGCAAAGACTGCGAAACTTTCTAAAAAAAACAGTTTAATCTTTTTTTATTTCCTCATAATCAACGTACTCTCCTTCATCATCATTGATTGTCTTTTTGGTTGGAGGAACATAATCAACAGTAGTTTCACCTTCTTTACGTAGAGGTTGTTGTTGGGGATTCGATTGTTTTGCTCTGTAAACATTAACACTATTTAGCACTCGCCAAATAATCCAGACCACTAAAACGGTATAAAAAACATCTTTCATTTTCGGCAGCAAAGTTAATATTTTTCTTATAAATGACTTACTTTTGTGTGATTCAAAAAAAACACATTATGCGATTTAAACTTCCACTCCTTGTTTTCATGTGTTTCTTATTTTCATGTGCACCTACACGATTTGTTAAACCACTGGAAAAGAAACAACATGCTGCGAATTTATCTTTGGGCGGACCCTTATTTAAATATGGAACAGCAACAATACCAATCCCATTTTTAACAGCAATGTATGGCTATGGCATCGACAGCACACTTACTGGCTTTGCAACAATAAATGTCACCTCAGCATTATACGGAAATTTACAACTGGAATTAGGTGCTACGAAACAACTACTCAAACAACACAAATACTTTCCTGCACTTTCTGTTACTCCTGTTGCAAATATTATTTATCGAAATAAAGATGCTCACAAGTTTTATCCACAGATAGATATAAATGCATTTTGGGAATATGGAAAACGCAAAAACTTTTTTTATATCGGTTTAGATAATTGGTTTGAATTAGCACAAAAAAAAGCATATGACATAAAACAACCTAATCATTGGATGTTCTCCCCATTGATCGGACATGATTTTACGGGTAAAAAATGGAATTTTAAAATTGAAGCAAAAATAATTGCTCCAAATTTATCTAATGAAAAATTAACAGTTGAATATCAAACCCCATTTAAAAACCACGGAGCACTAGGGATTTATTTAGGTTATACTTATAAATTTAATTAAACATGAAAACATTTTTCGAATTCTCAAACACTTCAGTTATTAGAAAGATAAAAACAGGAATCTTGTGTTTAGCCTTAACGTTAGTTTTTTCAGGCTGTTTACGCCTCGATGACAACCTGTATAACAAAACAAAATTAACAGAATATAAACTGGATAATTACACCGGAGAAGTTGACTTTACGCTTGACAATAGTTATCATATTCCAGATAGCTTGGTTCACATTTTCACTCTTGTATCACAAGCAAGTGACGAATCAAGTGCAACAACTATTTCTGCTATTTATATTGGAGATATTGATAGCGTTGCAACAGACACCGTTATAATGTATTGCCATGGCAACAAAGACCATATGGATTTTTACTGGCAACGTGCAAAATTATTGGCAAACACAAAAGGTAAAAACCGTTTTGGTGTATTGATGATCGATTATCGTGGTTTTGGAATGTCGGAAGGTAAACCAACTGAAAGTGGTTTGTATGCCGATGTTGATGCTGGCCTAAAATGGCTTAAAAGCAAAGGGTTGACAAATGACCGCTTAGTGATTTATGGATTTAGCATGGGAACAGCACCTGCTACTAAACTAAGTGCAGAGCCAAGAAGCATGAAACCATGTAAACTTATGTTAGAAGCTCCGTTCGCTTCCGCAGAAGTAATGGTGCAAGATGCATCTGGATTAGCATTGCCTGGCACAATGGTTACAGATTTAAAAATAAATAATGCTGAAGAAATCAAAAGTGTACAACAGCCTTTTTTCTGGATTCACGGAGTTGAAGATGATTTTTTAAATATCACAACCCACGGTGAAGTTGTGTATGCAAATTATAAAGGAACTTATAAAGAAGCACACAGAATACCAAATGCCGGACACAGCACTGTTCCTAATACAATGGGCTTTCAGACATATTCAAATGCCGTTGGGGATTTTATTACACAGCATTAAAAACAAATAAAGAATTCGAGAATTACTAAGAATAGAAAAATTAAACACATTATATTTGAAAATCTTATAACTTTAATCTCAATTAAAAACAAAAAAATATGGCCTTAGAAGAAAAAATAAATGCTGACATTAAATCTGCTATGTTAGCGAAAGATGCTGCAAAACTGGAATCATTGCGTGCTGTAAAATCAGCAATATTATTATTGAAAACTTCACCGGAAGGATACACTGACGAAACCGAATTAAAAGCAATGCAAAAAATGGTGAAGCAGCGCAAAGAAACGGCAGAAGTATACAAAACACAAAACAGAGCTGATCTCGCAGAAGTTGAATTGGCGCAAGCTCTCGTTATCGAAGCTTACTTGCCAAAACAAATGAGCGAAGAAGAAATAAAAGCTGAAGTAGCAAAAATAATTGCTTCCCTTGGGGCTTCTTCACCAGCAGATATGGGAAAAGTGATGGGCGTTGCTTCCAAGCAATTAGCAGGAAAAGCTGATGGAAAAATCATTTCAGCTTTTGTTAAAGAACTATTAAGTAAGTAGAATTTTAGAATTTATTTCAAATAAAAAACCTCTTGAAAATATTTCAAGAGGTTTTTTATTTTTTCAGAAACTGTTCAGACTACATCATTCCGCCCATTCCACCCATGCCTGGATTTCCCATTGGCATTGCAGAAGCTTCCTCTTTTTGTTCAGCTAATACACATTCTGTTGTTAATAGCATCGCAGCAATTGAAGCTGCATTCTCTAAAGCAACGCGAGTTACTTTAGTCGGATCAATAACACCTGCAGCTAATAAATGTTCATATTTATCAGTACGAGCATTATAACCATAATCAGCTTTTCCTTCACGCACTTTTTGAACAATCACAGCACCTTCTAAGCCTGCATTTGCAACGATCTGACGCAACGGTTCTTCAATCGCACGTTTAATGATTGCAATTCCTGTATTTTCATCGTCATTAGCACCTTTCAATTTATCCAATACATCAATAGCACGGATAAATGCAACTCCACCTCCCGGTACAATTCCTTCTTCAACAGCAGCACGAGTAGCAGCTAACGCATCGTCAACACGGTCTTTCTTCTCTTTCATTTCCACTTCAGTAGCAGCACCAACATATAAAACAGCAACACCACCAGCTAATTTAGCCAAACGCTCTTGCAATTTTTCTTTATCATAATCAGATGTTGTTGTTTCAATTTGTGCTTTAATTTGGTTCACACGAGAAACGATATCTGCTTTTTTACCTTTTCCACCAACAATAGTTGTATTGTCTTTGTCGATAGTAATTTTTTCTGCTGTTCCTAACATTGATAGGTCAGCATTTTCCAATTTATATCCTCTTTCTTCAGAGATTAAAGTTCCAGCAGTAAGAATTGCAAGATCTTCCAACATTGCTTTTCTTCTATCACCAAAACCTGGAGCTTTTACAGCTGCAATTTTTAATGAACCACGGATCTTATTTACTACCAAAGTTGCTAACGCTTCGCTATCAACATCTTCAGCAATAATTAAAATTGGCTTGCCTGTTTGTACAGCTTTTTCAAGCACAGGAAGCAATTCTTTCATGCTTGATATCTTTTTATCAGTGATTAAGATCAACGGATTCTCCATCACTGTTTGCATTTTATCAGCATCAGTTACAAAGTAAGGTGAAATATATCCACGATCGAATTGCATACCTTCAACTACTTCAACAGTTGTTTCTGTTCCTTTTGCTTCTTCAACAGTAATAACTCCTTCTTTTTTAACACGTTTCATAGCCTCAGCTATTAACTTACCAATTGTGCTATCATTGTTTGCAGAAATTGTTGCAACTTGTTCAATTTTTTTATTGTCATCACCAACTTTTTGTGATTGCTTGTTCAAATTTTCAATAACAGCAACAACCGCTTTGTCGATACCACGTTTCAAATCCATTGGATTTGCACCTGCAGCAACATTTTTCAAACCTGCTGTAACAATTGCCTGAGCAAGTACAGTTGCTGTAGTAGTTCCATCACCAGCTGCATCTGCAGTTTTAGAAGCAACTTCTTTCAACATTTGAGCACCCATGTTTTCTACTGCATCTTTCAATTCAATTTCTTTTGCAACAGTAACACCATCTTTAGTGATCATTGGAGCACCAAATTTTTTGTCAATAATTACATTGCGGCCTTTAGGTCCTAATGTTACTTTAACAGCATTTGCCAAGGCGTCAACACCTTTTTTTAATCGGTCACGTGCATCTATATCGAAAATAATATCTTTTGCCATTTTTATCTAGTTTTTTGATTAATTAGTTTATTGGTTTTGTAATAGAAAAATCTTTAATTAAACGATTGCGAAAATATCACTTTCACGCATGATCAAATAATCATGACCTCCTAGTTGTACTTCGGTACCTGCGTATTTTCCGTATAATACAGTGTCTCCAACTTTAACAGCAGGTTTATTGCCTTTCTCATCAATATCGCTAACAGCGATAACTTTTCCACGTTGTGGTTTTTCTTTTGCAGTATCAGGAATAATAATTCCTCCTGCAGTTTTTTCTTCAGCTGCTGCAGCTTCTACTACAACTCTGTTTTGAGTTCCTGCTACAGGCTTGATGTTTACTTTTGCCATATTATTTTATTGTTTATTAGTTTAAAATTATTTTGAATTTAAATTTGCGTTCCCAATTAGTCAATTATTATTCCCAAAGACCAATTAATTCTAAGAATAGACAATTTTTCAGTTTTGAGATTAAAATGAAAAAAAATGTCAGAGTTGTGGTGACACTCTGACATTTTAAAAAACTATCGATATATGTTTAATTTTTAGGAGCTACTGGAGGTGCTATTGGTGTAATAGGAGCTGTTTTTGTTGCCGGAGCAGCATTGTCAGTTTTTGTCGTCCCTATTTCACGGGTTTTAGATGTTGTCCCACTTGTTGTGGTTGTGGTTGTTGAATTAAATGATGTTGAAAGAATACTTAAAACTAATAAAGCAATTGCCAAAGACCAAGTTGCTTTTTCTAAAAAATCAGCTGTTTTTCTCACACCCATTACTTGGTTTGACGATGAAAAAGAAGACGCTAAACCGCCACCTTTAGAGTTTTGTACGAGTACAACCAATATCAAGAAGATACATACAATTACGATTAATACTGAAATGATAGATCCCATTTTATTCTTTTTGTTGATTAATTAATTTTCTTAAATTTTTTATTTGGGCTGCAAAGTAAAGTTTTTTTTCTGGATATTTCAAGCGTAAATTTTCATATGCTTGCAAAGCCTTGTTATAATTGCCTTGTAAAACGTAAATTTTTGCCAAAGTTTCACTTACAAAGGTAATATCATCAGCTACACTCTGTTTAGCCTTATTTATTGGGTTATAAAACTCTGCTTTGGGTTTTGAAATTTTTGGCTCTTCTCGCAAAAACTTGTCAATTAAACTCTCAACAGTAGTTTTTTTAACCCCATCGGCTTCCTTCGCTCCTAAAGGGGTTTCAGATGAAACATTAGACACATTCTTTAACCAATCAGAAAAAGAATGAGGCTGCGAAATGTCGAAATTAACGCATTCAACTTTCTCTTCCGAAACTAACCCAACCGGGGTATTTAAAACAAAATTAGATTCTGATGAATTATTCTCAACTTCAAAATCATCTATTTCAGGAGGCGTTACCGAATTTGCTATTTCAATTTCAAAACTCGCATTGGCTGCACTTGACAAATATTCTAATTCTAGAACATCGATACTTCCCTGAAGGCTTTCAATGGGAACAATTAGCTCTTCTTGATTAACCTTTGTCTCCTGTTGTTCAGTTATTATTATAACTTCATCTCCAATCAATTTTACTTCGGCTTCAACTACCTTTTCCTCAGCTTTAACAAGCATTGGAATATCAACATTTTCCGACTTAATCTCTACAACTGGAGTTTCCATTAGAACAGGAATAACATGCTCTTTTATATCCTCGCTTACAATTTCAATTACAGGTGTTTCAACATTTTGATGAGTAAGCTTTTCTTTTATTTCTTCAATATGAATTTCGACTTCCGTTATGTTTTGCCTTGTAATTAAGCGATGCAACTTTTTTCTATCTGTTACAAAAGCGGCAGCAATTTTTAATTGGTTATTGTAATGGATGCTGTTCTGATTATGAAGGCTCTTGGTGTATAACAAATGCGCAGTTTGGAAATAAGGGAAATTCTTCAGGAGCTCAGATAGTAAAACACCGTCACTTCCCGACAATTTATCGGGGTTTTCAAGGTATGATATAAACTGAGTTCGATTCATCAACTAATTATTACAAATTACACTTTTTACTCAATTACCAATCGTTTAATGCACGATTAAAAATATCCTGAACCAATTGATTGTTAATCTCTTTGATCAACTCCTCTTCCACTGCTTTAATGCTTTCAGAACTTGAGTAATCTGCAAATCGAGAAAACGTTTGTTCAAAATTTTTCTTTTCATCAAATGAACACGAATATTTAACATTTACAGTTATTGTTAACCTATTTAAAGCGGCTTTATCACTACTTTGAATTGCAATTGGTGCAGTTATATAATTTGTGATACTACCTTCAAAATTCAGATCGCCCTCTTTATTCACAAGGCCTAAACGTGTTTGTGAACCTAATTTATCACGCAACGCCTCAGTAAACGTTTGACTCAAAGTTGGTGGCGCAAGGGTTGCATTGTTTTGAAAATACTGTACCGAAACAGTTTTTGCTTCTGGTGGAATAGTTGCTCCACTGAAGCCGTAATGCAATTTGCAGCCTAAAAAAAATGTTGTTATAAACAAGAAACAGGCAAAAGAAAAGGCAGTATTATAATTTATTTTACTTTGAAAAATATTCTTCATCTGTTTTGCTATTTACAATTCGCTATCCCTTTTCAATTATTATTTAATACTGTATTCATTGATTTTTCGATACAAGGTTCGCTCCGAAATGCCTAACTCCTTTGCAGCATTTTTACGTTTTCCTTTATGTTTTGTCAATGCTTTTTTGATCATATCTTCTTCGATTTCCTGCAATGAAAAATTCTCTTCGGTTACAACTGCATTCAAAGGGATTTCTTCTTTTGCTTTAATGACCGAAGGAGTCGAAGTGTTATAACCTAACTGAATAGCACCTTCTGGAGCTCCAACTTCCTGATATAGTTTTTTGATCAATGAAGCATTATCAGGATGAAAATCCTGATTCAGTTGATTATCATTTTCAATCAGGTCAACCACTATTTTTTTAAGATCCGTAAGATCTTTCTTCATATCGAAAAGCACCTTGTATAAAAGGTCTCGCTCACTAAAATCACCCCCTTGAGAAGCTGCATTCATAACCATTGGCAATTGCGAAGTTTGACGCTGTGGCAAATAATTACGCATAATATCGGAATTGATCTCTCGTTGTTTTTCAATCACCGAAATTTGTTCAGTTATGTTTTTCAACTGTCTTACATTTCCTTGCCAGTAATAATTTACCAACAAAGTTTCTGCATCAGAATCAAGCTTTATTGTTGGCATACGATACTTTGCTGAAAAATCCGCAGCAAATTTCCTGAACAATAAAAAAATATCTTGTTTACGATCTCGTAATGGCGGAACAATGATAGGCACCGTATTCAATCGATAGTATAAATCTTCTCTGAATTTCCCTTTTTCAATTGCTTGTTGAATATTCACATTTGTTGCAGCAACAACACGGACATCTGTTTTTAAAACTTTGGATGAACCTACTTTTAAAAACTCTCCGCTTTCTAAGATCCGCAACAAGCGAGCCTGAGTCGCTATTGGCATTTCAGCTATTTCGTCTAAAAAGATAGTTCCTCCATTAGCAACTTCGAAATACCCTTTACGTGCTTCATGCGCTCCCGTAAACGAACCTTTTTCATGCCCAAAAAGCTCAGAATCTATAGTCCCTTCAGGTATTGCACCACAATTTACTGCTATATATTGACCATGTTTACGAGCACTTAAATTGTGAATAATCTGAGGAAAAACTTCTTTTCCGGTACCGCTTTCTCCAGTGATCAATACTGTTAAATCGGTTGGTGCAACCTGTTTTGCAATATCAATTGCTCTATCAAGTAATGGTGAACTACCAATGATTCCGAAACGATTTTTTATTTCTTGTAATGTCATTTTAAATTTTTCTAAATACCAAAAATGTTGATTTATTTTACAGGCTTTCCAATCAATGTTGCACCTGTACAATCATCGACCATAACATTAACATAATCCCCTGGTTTAAAATTCTCCTTCGGAAAAACGACAACAGTACTTTGAGAATTTCTTCCAAATAATTGCTCTTTCGATTTTTTTGAAACGCCTTCAACCAAAACTCTATGAACTTTTCCTACACCAAGTTTTGTTCTATATGCAGAATGCTTCAACTGTAGCTCCACTATTTCAGCTAATCTTCTGCTTTTTATTTCTGCTGGTACATCGTCTTTATAGGTTCGTTCTGCCAATGTTTTTGGACGCTCGCTGTATGCAAACATGTAACCAAAATCATATTTTACACTTTCCATCAACGACAGTGTATCTTGATGTTCTTCTTCCGTCTCTGAACAGAAACCTGAAATCACATCCATAGAGATGGCTGCATCTGGTATTATTCTGCGTATGGCATTAATTCTGCCCAAATACCATTCGCGAGTATAACCTCTATTCATCATTTCTAAAATGCGTGAATTTCCCGATTGAACAGGTAAATGAATATAACTGCAAATATTTTCATGTTTCGCAATGGTATAAAGCACATCATCATGCATATCTTTTGGATGAGATGTACTGAAACGAACCCTCAGATCGGTATTCACCAGGGCAACTTTTTCAAGCAACTGAGCAAATGTTGTGGCGTTTTTTAGTTCTTCCTCAGTAATATTCTCTTTCTTCAACCCTCCACCTGTCCACAAATATGAATCTACATTCTGCCCAAGCAAAGTTACTTCCCTATAACCTTCATTAAACAAATCTTGCGCCTCTTTAACAATTGTTTCCGGATCACGACTTCTCTCTCTTCCGCGTGTAAAAGGAACTACACAGAACGCACACATATTATCACAACCTCGGGTTATGCTTATAAATGCAGTTACACCATTCGACCCTAAACGAACCGGAGCAATATCCGCATATGTTTCTTCTTTGGATAAAAGTACATTAACAGCTTTCTGCCCTGTTTCTGCAACTTCAATAAGTTCTGGTAAACTTCGGTACGAATCAGGACCAACAACAATATCAACTAATTTTTCTTCTTCCAGAAACTGTGATTTCAAACGCTCAGCCATACAACCTAGCACTCCAACAATTAAATCAGGATTCGTCTTTTTGGCTTTTTTATACTCAGTTAATCGTTGACGAACACGTTGCTCTGCTCCTTCTCGAATAGCACAAGTGTTTACAAATATCACATCTGCTTCAAAATAATTTGGGGTGGTTGTATATCCTTTATCTTTTAAGATAGATGCAACAATTTCACTATCCGAAAAGTTCATCGCGCACCCATAACTTTCCAAGAACAATTTTTTTCCGTTCGGAATTACTGGTTTTTCAATCACCAACGCTTCACCTTGTTTACTTTCATCAATTATTTTATTCTCGCTCATTTTCATTTTCAATAATATGCTCCAATTTGATACGGGGCAAAAACAGGATTGCAAAGGTAATTAAAATAAAACAGGTGACAAAATGGCGCATTTTGAATTATTTTGAAAAAACTTTGAAAATTTTATCTTTAATTTTCCATATCTAGTTAATTTCTTTTGGTTAAGATTGAAATAATTTCTTTTTATGCCCATCAAACGGTACATTTATACAATGTCAATCAAGAATGAATTTTTCTTAAAAAATTAT
>CAIXIP010000255.1 GCA_903919535.1 uncultured Bacteroidota bacterium
AATATATCTTGGTATTTGAATCCTTTTTAAGAACTAAAAGCCGACTTAAGGGCTTTTTAAATTGCGGTGCAAAGATATATTTTGTTTCTTTGTACTCCAAATAAATCTTATTAACATTTTATAGATGGCTCACAAAGCTGGTTTTGTAAACATTATTGGCAGTCCAAACGTAGGTAAATCAACACTTATGAACGTTTTGGTGGGCGAACGCTTGTCTATTATTACTTCAAAAGCACAAACAACCCGACACAGAATCATGGGAATTGTTAATGGAGAAGATTTTCAAATTGTATATTCTGATACTCCTGGGGTTTTAAAACCTAACTATAAGTTACAGGAGTCCATGATGGAATTTGTTCATTCTGCCATTACTGATGCTGATATCATGCTTTTTGTGACAGATATTTATGAAGATGTTAAGATTGATGAGAAAATACTTCATAAAATTAAAAATGCGAAGGTTCCAGTACTTTTGCTTGTAAACAAGATTGATCTTGCTACGCAGGATAAATTGGAAGAAAAGGTAGCATATTGGAAAGCGGAAGTTCCGAATGCAGAAGTGATTCCGGTTTCGGCTTTGGAAAAATTCAATGTAAATTATATTTTCGATAGAATAATAGCATTATTACCAGAAGGTCCTGGATTTTACGGTAAGGATGAGTTAACTGACAAACCAGAGAAGTTTTTTATTTCCGAAATTATCAGAGAAAAGATATTGATGAACTACAAAAAGGAAATTCCTTATTCGGTTGAAGTTGTTGTAGAGTCATTTAAAGAAGAAGAAAAGATCATTAAAATACGTGCAGAAATATTAGTGGTACGCGATTCTCAAAAAGGAATCATAATTGGCCATCAAGGAAAAGCATTGAAAAAAGTTGGAGTTGAAGCACGAAAAGACATGGAAACTTTTTTGCAGAAGCAAGTCTTTCTTGAACTCTTTGTTAAGGTAAATAAAGACTGGCGCGACAGTGATAATCAACTAAAACGTTTCGGGTACATAAATTAATTTCGCACTCAATCTCTTCCCATATGGAAGACGGTGGAGGTCTCATAAATAAATAATAATAAATTTAAGAATATCAAATGCCTCCCTTTTGTGGAGCTTGAAGGAGTTAAAAAAATGGCAAATATTGTAGCAATAGTAGGACGTCCGAATGTAGGGAAATCAACTCTTTTCAATCGATTAACAGATAGTAGAAAAGCAATTGTTGACGCGGAATCTGGTGTAACACGTGACAGACATTATGGAAAATGTGAGTGGAACGGTTTGGAGTTTACTGTTATTGATACCGGTGGATATGTAAAAGGCTCAGATGATCTTTTTGAGGGAGAGATTCGTAAACAAGTAACCTTGGCGATTGAGGAAGCAAATGTAATTTTATTTGTTTTGGATGTAGCAGAGGGGATTACTGATGATGATAAAGTGGTTGCTAATATTTTGAGAAGAGGCAAAAAGAAAGTTTTTGTTATTTCTAATAAAGTTGATAATCATGTCCGTCAGGGATTGTCTGGTGAGTTTTATGCATTAGGCTTAGGTGATCCTTACAATGTTTCTGCTATCAGCGGAAGTGGTACAGGTGACCTATTGGATGATGTTGTGAAGGCTCTAGATTCAGAAGTAAAAGAAGAAGTGTTGGACATTCCGAAATTTGCAATTGTTGGTCGACCAAATGTTGGAAAATCCTCTCTTGTAAATGCATTACTTGGAAAAGAAAGAAATATTGTAACATCGATTGCTGGTACAACTCGCGATTCAATCAATACAAGATACACTGCATTTAACCACGATTTTTTATTGATCGATACTGCCGGCATTCGCAGAAAATCAAAAGTGGAAGAGGATCTGGAGTTTTATTCTGTGATGCGTTCTATCCGTGCCATTGAAGATTGCGATGTAGTTCTGTTATTATTGGATGCAACTTTGGGGTTAGAATCACAGGATTTAAATATTTTTCATCTTGCTGAAAAGAATCGCAAAGGAATTGTGATACTTGTAAACAAATGGGATCTGGTTGAAAAGACCACCAATTCAACAAAAGAATACGAAGAAAAGATTCGCCATAAATTAGCACCATTTAATGATGTGCCTATTATTTTTACTTCTGCACTTACCAAACAACGTGTGTTGAAAGCAATTGAAGTTGCGGAAAAAGTAAATGAAAATCGTACACGTACAATTAAAACACGTCATTTGAATGATGTGATGTTACCAATTGTAGAACATTCTCCACCAGCTGCAATTAAAGGAAAACATGTAAAAATAAAATTCATCAATCAATTGCCTACACATGCGCCAACGTTTGCATTTTATTGCAATCTTCCGCAATATGTTACCGAAGCATATATTCGTTTTCTGGAAAATAGATTGAGAGAAAATTTTGATTTTAATGGTGTTCCCATTCAGGTATTTATGAGGAATAAATAGTGTTCGAAAATTAGACTTTCGATTTCTTGGTAGTATAAGAAAGAGTTATCTTCAACTCGATTTATTTTTTTGTTCCTATGAGTGAATAATTTGTTCCGCCTCCAAGTCCGCCTCCAGGGCAGGCATTGCTTGATGAATTAATAGTAAGTTTGGATTTACTTTCAAATTTTCCAGCGGACGTGCCGCATGCTAAACTGAGATTTCCGTCTTTATCAATCCCGAGATCAAGTGTAGAATTATTATACTCAATTTTTATTTTGTCCTTCGTGTTTTTATCATAGTATACTCTTCCTGAATAATTATTTGTGCCTGATGCATATACGCCAAGATTCATTTGCCAAGAACTATAGGTGTATACAAATTCATAATCACCAACGTATTTATTTCTGAAGTCAAAAACATTTTTTTTGCAACTAAAATTGATGAGTACAAGAGAAATAAACAAAAAAGCTAAAAGTGATTTATATTTCATTTTATATTCCTTTTAATTTATTGCGTTTATGGTTTTAATATCAGAAAGTAATTTTACATCCCTGCACCAATGCTCTTCCCACCATCAACATAAATTGTTTGCCCAGTAATAAATTGTGTAGCATCAGAAGAAAGAAAAGCTACGGCATTTGCAACATCAGCAGGTTTACCCATAGTACGTGTGGGTTGTGCATCAATTAATTTTTGTAACACATCTTTTTCTAATTTTTGGGAGAGCGGTGTGTCAATTAATCCTGGCGCAACAGCATTTACACAAACATTATATCTCCCTAGTTCAAGTGCTAAAACACGTGTCATTCCAACAACTCCAGCTTTAGAAGCAGAGTAATTGCTTTGTCCGCGATTGCCTAGCCATGCACGAGATGCGATGTTTACGATGCGTCCAAAATTTTGCACTTTCATTTGTTTTGCTGCTTCACGACAAAGCAACCAAGTGCCTTTTAGATTTATATTTACTACCAGATCAAAATCTTCAACTGGCATATTCCATATCATGTTATCGCGTATGATACCTGCATTGTTCACTAAAACATCAATGCGTTGGTAATCTGTTTTTACTTTTTCGAAGAGTGCTGTCACATCTGTTTCGCTGCAAATATCAGCTTTAACAAAAAATACATTTTCTTTTCCGTATTCAGTTATTAAGTTATTTCCATTTTCGGCATCCACATCAACTGCAACAACAAAATACTTGTCGTTAATAAATCGTTCAACAATTGCTTTCCCAATTCCTTTGGCTGCACCTGTTACAATGGCTATTTTTTTTGAATTCATTTTATTTTGAATTTTTTGTTTGTATTAATTTTGCTAAAATACTTATTGCAATTTCTTCAGGACTTTCAGAATTTATGTTCAATCCCATCGGCATATCAACAGTGTCTAATTTTTCTTTTGATGCTAATCCACTTTCAATGAACATTTTTTTTGTGAGTTCTACTTTTCTTAAACTGCCAATCATTCCGAGGTAAGCGTATACCTTTTTGATGCAAAATGCTAAAATATTCCGATCAATAGAATGCTCGTATGTCATGATGGTGATATATGTTTGTTTATCGAAAGGCAACAGGCTTAATGCTTGTTCAAAATTCAAGTTCATTTTGTTAACACCTTCAATTGTAATCTGATCAATGTATTCTTTTCGGTCATCGATCATCACAACTTCAAATTCCATGTCAACAGCATATTTTGCCAATGCTTGCCCGGTATGTCCGGCACCGAAAATGTATAATTTGTTTTTTTTCATGATGGGTTCAATATATACATCAACCGTTCCACCGCAGCACATACTGTGTTGGTGCAATAGATCGTGACGAAAAAGTTGAGGCTCATTTTTTTTAATTACAGCAAGGGCATTCTCAATTACTTTCTTTTCTAAGTTCCCGCCTCCGATGGTGCCACAAATTTTCCCGCTTTCATACACCAGCATTTTAGCGCCTTCTTTTCTTGGGGTGGATCCTTTTACAGCAACAATAATACAAAGGGCAACAGGCTCTTTCGCTTCTTGTATTTTTTGTAAAATATCCTGAAAATTGCGCAACGTAGTTTATTTATTTTTATTTTTTACTTCTTCACTATATTTTTCCCAGTCACTTTCTGTGTTCAAATTTAGTAATACATTGTTATAAGGGGCATCAATTATGATTCTTTTAAATTTTTTTAATTCATCTTTCAAGATCCAGTTAGATGATCTCAAGGAAGACAAGTGTTCAATTATTTTTTTTCCAATCAGGATGGGGTGTCCTGTTTCTCCATTATTTGCGGGCACAACATAAGCATCCTCATCACTGGCACTAATCATTTTGTCCAAAAGGTCAATACTGATATCGGGATTGTCGATGTTTTGTAAAAAACAAAATGACTTATCTTTCATTAAATAAAGTCCTAAACGAATTGAATGCGATCTGCCAAGATTTGGAAATTGGTTCTTTAACACTACTGATTTAATCGAAAGTTTATTTATCGTTTCTAGCCACGGCTGAGAAAAAAATCGATGATTTAAAATTATCACCGGATTTAAAAACTTTGCTGAACAATATATGTTAGTGAGCCTTTCAAGGAGTGTGACACATTCAATTTCCAAAAATGCTTTTGGTGATTTCATGCGTGATGATTCTCCACCACACAAAATAATTATTCCTATTTCTTTCTTTAATGTCATCATCTAATTTCTCGAATACGAAATAAGCACCATGGATTGTCTCAAACTATGATGCTCGTCATAATTTGTTTGGATTCAATTAAATACATTTAGGAACTTTTTTTAAAAATGAAGTTTCAATTTTTTCTAAATAATATTTTGAAAATCATCAGCTATAAAAAAAGACTTAAATCATGAGGAGTATCATATTTTTAACCCTGATTGAAAAATAAATTTGTTCTAAGCAGTTAAATAAAGTAAAACGAAAACTTAATATTTTAAATACATACATCTATGAGGTCAATGGAAGAAATAATTAAATGGTGTGAGGAAATCGCATTCGATTTAAATTTTTTACACGCAAAAAAATGGAAGGCAGAAGATAAATCAAGAGTTTTGGTTGGTTATTTGCCAATTTACATTCCGCGTGAAATTATTCATGCTGCAAATGGTTTAGCTGTCGGTATTATGGGAGCAGGGGATAGGAAACAAATTATCAAAGGTGATGCATATTATCAATCTTATATCTGTCACTTGCCACGTGGTATTATAGAAATGGCATTGGATAAAAATTTAAATGATTTCGATGGTTTTTTATTTCCAGCAATTTGTGATTGCGTAAGAAACTTATCAGGTATGTTTAAGTTGAGTAAAAAAGGTCAGTTTCAGCGCTATTTTGATTATCCTCAAAATTTCGATCCTAAAATTGGTGGCGTATTTTACATGGAAGAAATAAAAAAAGTGTTGAGTGATATCCATAAAATTAATGGCGTTGAAGTTACTCCTGAAAAATTAAATCATTCAATAGGATTATATAATAAAAACAGACAGTTGATTGAGGCTATTTACAATGTTCGTCAGGAATTTCCTTGGCGTTTATCTGCAGTTGATACGTATCATATTTTGCGTGCAGGATTGTGTATGACTGTTGAAGAACACAATGACATTTTAGCTCAGGTTTTAAAATTCATTCAGGTTGAACAAGGTGAACCAATGGATAATATCCGTGTGGTGATAAGTGGTTCTTTTTGTGAGCAACCTCCAATTGGTATGTTAAAATCAATTGAAATGGCAGGATGTTATATTGTTGATGATGACTTTATGCAAGGCTCACGTTGGATTATTGGTGATGTCGCTGATAATACAGCCGACCCTATCAATGCATTAATGGAAGCATATTTAGAAAAAAGCACATTTGCATCTTGCGTATATGATGTTGGAAATCCGAAGGGGAAACGCTTGGTTAAGCAGGCAAGAGAAAGAAATGCTGATGGAGTAGTATTCTGTGCCGCAAGTTTTTGTGACCCTGCTTTATTAGATCGCCCTGAAATGCAAAAAGAATGTGATGCAGCTGGTCTTCCTCATATCAATTTTCAGTTTCATGAAAATACCGGACAGTTCAAAGTTATTAAGGAACAAGCCGGGACATTCTCTGATTCAATTAAGTTGTGGGCTTAGTGCTATACAATTTGAAAATTAAATTGAACAAAAAATAAAATAGATAATAACTACCATGACATATCAATCTGTAAAGAGCGGTATTGAAAGGTCAAATAATTAAAAAAATGGCTCAACCAAACGAAGCGATAAAAGAAAAAAGCATGGACCTTCAAAAGGAGATGCTTGCCAAGCAATTTAAAGAATTGAGTATGGCAAAAGAAATGGGAAAAAAAGTAGTGTATACATTTGTTCCCGGCAATCTTACTGAATTGATTTTATCTTTTGATATGCTTCCTGTATATCCTGAGATTAACGCATTACAATCAGGTATGCGAAAAAAATCAGGTGAGTATATTAAAGAAGCTGAAAAAATAGGATTCTCTGAAGATGTTTGTACCTATGTGAAATGCGATATTGGTATGATGTTGAAAGGTAATATCGGGCCAACTGGCGAACAACTTCCTCCTCCGGATTTATTATTATTAAGTTACACTGGTTGTTTTACCTTTTTGAAATGGTTTGAAAATTTAGAGCGTTTATATCCAGGTGTACCTGTTGCAATGCTTCATACACCATATCAGGAAGATGGAGTTATGACTGATGATCAAATTCAATATATGATCAAACAGATTAACGAAGATGTGATTCCAAAAATGGAGCAAGTGTCAGGCAAAAAATTTGATATTGCTCGTCTTTCCCGAATGATGGAAGATTCAGCAAAAGCGGAAGATCTGTTAGTTAAAATTTTAGAAAGTGCTAAAACTGTTCCTACTCCAATTGATGCTTATTTTGCAGGTGTTTATTATATAGGTCCAATATTTACAGCATTTAGAGGAACTCCAGAAGCGGTTGTTTATTATCAGGAATTATGGAACGAGGTGCAAGAGCGTATGCGTCTTGGGCTTGGACCTGTAACACCTGAGGGAGAATTGAAAGAAGAGCGTTTCCGTTTAGTAATTGAAGGCCCCCCAAACTGGACTAAC
Source organism: uncultured Bacteroidota bacterium (assembly GCA_903919535.1). Classification (GTDB taxonomy): domain Bacteria; phylum Bacteroidota; class Bacteroidia; order 2-12-FULL-35-15; family 2-12-FULL-35-15; genus 2-12-FULL-35-15. Next base: position 7,478 of record CAIXIP010000255.1, read on the forward strand.
TTCCGTGAATTTTGGAAAATATTTTATGATATGGGTGCAATCATTGTTGCTTCAACTTACACTAAGGTTGGTGGGACATATGATTTAGGTTTTCGTCACGATCCTGCACAACCACTGGAAAGTATGGCTAAATATTGTATGGGTGTATATACCAATATGAATTTGCCTCAACGTGTTGATCTAATTGAAAAATATGTGAAAGAATACAAAGCTGATGGATTCTTGATTAACTCCATAAAGAGCTGTAATTCATTCTCTGCAGGTCAATTAATGATCATGCGTGAAATTGAACAACGTACAGGTGTTCCTGTTGGATTTATTGAATCTGATTTAGTTGACCCACGTTATTTTTCATATGCAAATATTAAAAACCGTTTGGAGTCATACTTCCAAATGCTTGAGCAGCGCAAAACAATTTTAGCGCAAGAGGCTGTTAAATAAGTTAAACCAACATCTAGAAAAATAAAACGATGAATAAATATTATCTTGGAGTTGACTTAGGTTCAACAACATCAAAAGCGGTAATCATCAATGAACAGGATGAGATTATTGGTAGAGGAATTACCAATACCCGCGCAAATTATTCTGTTGCTGCAGACATTGCACGTGACGAAGCTGTTTACAATGCTCGTTTTTCAATCTTACAACGTAAGTTAGAAGAAGATATCAAAGCGAATCCTGAATACAAAAAATACATTGTTGATTTAGAAAGCGTTTTTCAATATGAGCAATTTAAAGTTCGTTTGGATCGCTTAGGGGAAGAGCTTTTGAAAACCTGTAAAGAGTTTTTTACAGATGATGAAAAACGTGAAGAAATATTAGGTCATTTACGTACTATCCGTAAAACATTTAAACCTCGCATCAAACACGAATATTTGTATAACAACCTTGGTGCAAAAAATCAATTCTTTCGCGACATTGTTTCTGAACAATATAATGAAGAAGTAAATAAACTTGGACTTACTTTGTTTGAGCCATTGATGATTGTTTGGGATAAAAGTATCAGTCCTGCCGAAAATCAAATTATATCTTTCAATTTCAAAGAGCTTGTTCATAAAGCGATGGAAGAGCTAGAGTTTAAGTACAAAAATTTGCCTGATACTATTGCTGATCCTTCAAGTGCAACTTTTGATGCAGAATTAAATTTATTGAAAGGGAATTTTGATAATGTTTCTCAATCACTTCGCGCACATATTGATGAAATTGCAGATCTTGATTTCAATATTGCGAACATGACCGGAACTGGTTATGGACGTGCTCTATTACCTTTCCCTCAGGATTGTATTCGTTCCGAAATTCTTTGCCATGCATTTGGTGCACATGCTATTTTCCCTGAAACACGTACTGTACTTGATATCGGTGGACAGGATACAAAAGCTATCCAAGTTGATAAATATGGTTTGGTAACAAGTTTTCAAATGAATGACCGTTGTGCTGCAGGTTGTGGACGCTATCTTGGATACATTGCAGATGAAATGAGTATTTCTGTAAATGAACTTGGGCCAATGGCAATGAAAGCAGAAAAAGAAGTTGTTATTTGTTCCACTTGTACTGTATTTGCTGGAGCTGAATTACGTGAGTTAACCAACCTAGGTGAAAAACGTGAAGATATTCTTGGTGGACTACACAAAGCAATTATTATGCGTGCAATGTCTTTGATTGCTCGTTCAGGTGGTGTTTACAACGAGTTTACATTTACTGGTGGTGTTGCTAGAAATCCTGCAGTTAACAAATATCTTGGACAATTGGTTCGTGAAAATTATGGCGATAATATCAAAATAAATATTCATACCGATTCGATTTTCATGGGTGCATTAGGTGGTGCAATGTTCGCTAGAAGAAATATAAAAGCAGATTTGCCTTCAGCTAAAAAAACAACTGAAAAAGCATAATTGGATTTTAGAAAACAAAAAATTAACGCATAAAAAACGAAAAATGGAAAAATCATTTTATACAATGGGAATAGATGTAGGTAGCAATTTTATAAAATTGGTGCTGGTAGATTATTCTAATACCCCAACAATCGTTGATAAACAAACTGAAAAAATTCGTAAACGTAATCCATCTCAATTAGCGGATGAAATGATTAACACCATGCTTGAAAAGCATGATCTGAAATATGAAGATGTTGCTTACCTAGCTTCAACTGGTGAAGGTGACATGGTGAAACGTAAACGCGGACATTTCTATGGAATGACAACTCATTCAAAAGGAGCTAACTTCTTTTTTCCTGAAACAAAAACTGTGGTTGACATGGGAGCATTATTCGTACGTGCTGTGAAAATTACAACAGATGCTCGTGTGGAAGATTATAAAATGACAGGGCAATGCGCATCAGGTTCAGGACAGTTTGTTGAAAATATTTCACGTTACCTTGGTCTATCAATAGAAGAAGTTGGAGCTGTTTCATTACAAGCGAAAGACCCTGAAGTTTCTTCCGGAATCTGTGCAGTATTGGCAGAAACAGACGTTATCAATATGGTATCACGCGGTATCTCTACACCAAACATCATTAAAGGAATTCATATCTCGATTGCAGGCCGTATCATTAAATTGATCAGTTCATTGAAAGGTGAATCACCAATTATGTTAACCGGTGGGATGGCCCTAAATAGCGGAATGATGCAGGCAATTGAAGAGCAACTTGCTGAAACTGGAAAAAAATTCATTATCAAAACCCATCCTGATGCAATTTACGCAGGCGCGATTGGTGCAGCACTTTGGGGAGGATTCCGTCACTTGAAGTTGAAAGAAAAGAAAGCAATGGCGGTATAATTAACAAATCATAAAATAGAGATAACCAATAATTCATTTATTGGTTATCGTTTTTAAATACTGTAATTTATTTACTATGCAAACGATTGATTCGGAAAATAAATCAGGAAATTTAGTTCAGAACGCAAAAGGGCGTTTGGCTGATGACGGTGAAATACAAGTCAAAGTGCCAAGCGCTTTTTTTGATTTTTATAAAGATCAGAAGCTGACAAAAGATTCATTTACATCAGATGGTTGGTTTTGTACTTCCGTTAATGGGAGATTTGAATCAGGAAAATTTGTTTTGAACGAAATTAAAAAATCAAATACTGTTTCGACTGCTGATAAGGTAATCACATCCGATATGAAAATGTTGATTGAAGGAAAATGTCACTATGTTTCCTCTACCATTCTTGTTGGAGCTGGGGAGGATTCTCCTGTTGCTTTTTTATTCCCGAATCATCAATTAGAACGTCCTGAATATAATATATCTCCGTTAGATGGTTGTTTTTGTCCAAGAGATATGGATGAATTAAACAAATGTCTGACAGGCTGTTTGAATGATGCTAATTGCGAGATTGGAAAGCGATTTTCAAAAATTAAAAACTTTTTTATTGTTGAGATGTAAGTGTTCCTTACTCAAAGAAAAAGAGTTAGTAGAAATATAAAAAGAAAAATTCTTGAATTTATTCGAGATAAAAAAATATAATAATTAATGGAAGCAGAAGTAAAACAACAAGAAAAGAAAGCAGTTCAGGAATTGGATTCATTATTTAAGCCAAAATCAATTGCAATAATTGGCGCCTCATCAAAGGAACTTTCGATTGGAAATGTTATCATAAAAAATCTAGTTCATTTCGGTTATAAAGGTCCAATTTATCCTATAAATCCAAAGGAACCAGAGATAAGAGGAATCAAAGCTTACCCGACAATTTTTGACGTGCCATACGATATTGATGCTGCGCATGTTATTATTCCCAGCAAATTTGTTCCGCAAATAATTGAAGATTGTGGGAAAAAAGGTATTAAATCGGTTATCATTAATTCGGCCGGATTCAGTGAAATGGGTGAAGAAGGTGTTGCTTTACAGAAAGCATTTCTTGCAAAAGCAAAAGAATATGGTGTGCGAATTTTTGGACCAAATTGCCAGGGGATCATTAATTGCGATCCTGATTATAACGCTTATTGTGATTTTACATTTACGTTTCCTAAACCAGGATCTATCTCTATTGTTGCATTAAGCGGAGGTGTTGGCGCATTCATCATGCAAAGTTTATTTGACCTTGATATTGGAATGCGTATGTATGCTTCCAACGGAAATGCGTGTGATGTTTCTATTCCTGATGTAGTTAATTACTATGGTGAAGATGAAGGAACAAAAGCCATCATTTTATATACAGAGGGGTTTTCCAATCCAAAAGAATTTATGGATGTGGCAAAAGTTGTAGCGAAGAAAAAGCCAATTCTTGCAATGAAAGCAGGACGAACCGAAGAAGGAGCAAAAGCTGCAGCATCACATACAGGTTCACTTGCCGGAGTTGATATTGCAACTGAATTAATTTTTGAAAAAATAGGAATTCTTGCTTTTAATAATGAGGAAGAAATGTGCCAAACATCTATGGCATTTGCAACACAACCAATACCGAAAGGAAATAGAGTTGGAATTATTACCAATACTGGTGGCCCAGCTGTTATCGCAACAGATGAATTAGTTAGTGCTGGTATGGTTCTTCCTGAACTTTCTGAAAAAGCGAAAGCAATTTTAACTGCAACTATGTTGCCTGAAGCAAGTATCAATAACCCTATTGATGTTGTTGCAACAGGCGGTGGACAGCATTTTAGAAGTGCATTGGATGTATTGATGAATGAAGATACTATCGATTCTATTTATATAAATTTTGTTACAGCACCTTTTACAGATACCGATGAAGTAGCTCGACAAATTGTGGAAGTGAACAAAATGAAAAAGAAGCCAATCGTTTGTAACTTCATGACCAACCTAAGTATGGAGCGTTATCAGGTAACAACAAAAATAATGAAAGATGGTGGTGTTCCTTGTTATGCATTTCCAACAACTGCAGCAAAAGCTCTTGGTGCATTGTATAAATATCATCAGGTAAGCACTCGCAATATTGGTGAAGCAAAAGTTTTCGCTGATGTAAAAAAGGAAAATGCCTTGGCAATTATTAATGAAGCAAAAAAAGAAGGCAAATCATTTTTGTCTTCTGCTCAAGTATATAAATTATTGGCACAATATGGAATTTCTGTTGCTGATTGGCGCATTGCAAATTCGGTGGATGATGCAGTAAAAGCTGCGGCTGAAATTGGTTTCCCTGTTGTTGTAAAAGCTGATGCTGAATCATTAGTTCATAAGAGTGATATGGGCGGAGTAGCTATCAATCTGAAAAATGAAGAAGATGTGCGTGCGGTTGTAGAAAAAATGAAAGGCAAATTTAATGCGCCTGATTTAAAATTCTTTATTCAAAAATTTCTTCCTGGTGGAAGAGAATTAATTGCAGGTGTGAGTGCTAAAAAAGATTTAGGACATTTAATTATGTTCGGCATCGGTGGAATTTATGTGGAGGTGTTGAAAGATGTTGTGTTTAAGATAGCACCTGTTACGGAAGTTGAAGCAAACGAAATGCTCACAAAAATAAAAGCTGCAAAATTACTTGAAGGTGTTCGTGGCGAAAAAGCAATTCATAAGGCAAGTGTTATTGAGATTATTCAACGCTTATCTCAATTAGTTTGTGATTTGCCAATGATTGAAGAAATGGATTTGAATCCGATCATGGCATTTGAAGATAAAGCATTTGTAGTTGATGCGAGAATAAAAATTTAAAAATAGATTTGAGATAATAGATGCCGGAAAGAATTCTGTTTATCTAATCTTCAAAATCAAATACCCAAATACAAAATAATATGGAACAAGAAATTAAAAAACCTTATAAAATACAATCAGCAAAAATCATGAAGGAAATAATGGGAAATTATTTTCTAGGGATGAAAGACACAACAAAAAAAATTGCCTGGTGTACAAGTGTTGGTCCTGCTGAATTACTTCGTTCATTTGGATTTGAGGTTCACTTTCCTGAAAATCATGGCGCATTATTAGGTGCAACACGTACCGCTACTGACTTAATTCCAGAAGCAACAAAACTTGGTTATTCAAGTGAAATTTGTTCCTACTTAACTGCTGATGTTGGGTCCTACTTAAAAAAACAAACTCCTCTTACAGAGCATTATGGGTTGGAAGGTCCGCCAAAACCGGACTTGATCGTTTATAATACCAATCAATGTCGTGAGGTACAAGACTGGTTCGAATATTTTGCAAAAGAAAAAGGGTGTCCAGTTTTTGGAATTGAACCACCTCGTTATGTGGACGAAGTTTCGAATGAAGCCATCGAAAACGTTGCAGCCCAATTCAAATCATTGATTCCTATTTGTGAAAAAGCTAGCGGACAAAAATTTGATATCGATAAATTCCGTGAGACAATTCGTTTAAGTAAAGAAGCAACAGATCTTTGGAAAAAAGTTTTGTGGACAGCGCGTGTATCACCATCTCCTATCAGCTTTTTTGACGCAACCATTCACATGGGGCCGATTGTTGTTTTGCGTGGAACACAGATGGCAAAAGATTATTATACAACCCTATTAAAAGAATTAGAAGATAATGTAGTGAAAGGCATTGGCTTCTTAGAAGTTGAAAAGTGTCGTATCTATTGGGATGGAATGCCTATCTGGGGTAAACTTCGTCCAATGTCGGAATTGTTTGCAGCAAATAATGCAGCAGTTGTTGCGTCTACATATTGTAATAGTTGGGTGTTTGACGCCTTTGATCCAAAAGATCCGTTTGAATCTAGTGCATTAGCTTACACCGAAATATTTATCAATCGCAGTGAAAATGCAAAAGAAAAGATATTGAAAAAATTAATTAAAGATTTCAATATTGGTGGAATGATCTTCCATGAAGCAAAAACATGTTTCAGTAATTCGAATTCAAGATTCGGAATGCCATTGCGTTTGAAAAACGAACTTGGTATCGAAACATTAGTGATAGAGGGAGATTTGTGTGATCTGCGTTTTTACTCCGAAGGACAAACAACAACAAAAATTGAAACATTTATTGAACAATTATCTTAAAAGTATGGATTCAAAAAAGTATAAAGTTGGTATAGTAGGTATGGGGCCTATCGGTCAAACACTTGCAGTTCATTTTAAGGAAGCGGGATGCGAAGTTGCTGTTTGTGATAATGATAAAGATAAAATGGTTTTGATTCGTAAAGAAGGCGTGATGCTTGAAGGCGTGATCAAAAAAAGTATGTTCTTCAACAATGCATGTACTTCCATTTCTGAATTCGCTCCGCTAGATTTGGATATGATATTTTTCTGTATCAAATCAACACATACTGATTTTATCCTGGAAGAATTCAAAGCGCTTGATAACGGAAAAATTTGCGCTATCAGTGCGCAAAACGGAATTGATATAGAAAATAAATATTCAGAGGTAATTGGTGAATCTCGCACATTGCGAATGGTATTAAATTTTGCTGGAAATCTGCATGCACCCAATGTTGTCAATGTTACTTTCTTTAATCCTCCGAATTATATCGCTTCGATGGATGATTCAAAAGCTGAAATGGCAAATTGGTGTTCGGAAATACTTTCAAGTGTTTCCTTAAAAACGGAAACATCTACCTCCTTTCAAATGATTCAAAAGATTTGGGAAAAAACAATTTTAAATGCTGCACTTAGTCCATTGTGTGCCATATCAAAATTAACGATGAGAGAGGCGATGGGGAATTTGGATACGATAGAAATCGTTGAACAAACGATAATCGAAGCTGTTGAAGTGGCACGCAAAGAAGATATAAAATTTTGCGATAATTTTGTAAAAATTTGTCTACGTTATCTAAAAAAAGGTGGGGACCATTTCCCTTCATTAGCGGTTGATTTTTTAAATAAAAGAGAAACAGAAATAGATTTTTTTAACGGTAAAATTGTTGAATATGGTAGGAAACATTATGTTCGTACTCCACTAAATTTAACCTTTACAAATCTTGTGAAAGCAGCTACTTCAAAAAATAAAGAAGTAAACAAACATCAAAAAATTGATCCTGAAATAATATTATAATTAATTTCTGTATAGAATATTTCAAAATGATTTTTTTACAATGACTAATTATTATCAAGGAATAGATATTGGCTCATCATACACTAAAATTACAGTGATTGATGAAAATGATTGTGTCACGTATCAAAATATTATTAAAACACTTAACCGCGATAAACAGGAGCTTGCCAATATTATTTCAAAAATAAAATCAGATTTTAATATTGTTTCTATTTGCGCTACAGGTTATGGGCGTGAACATTTTAAAGATTCTCACATAAATAAAACAGAAATTTATTGTGCATCAGTAGGTGTTTCTGCGCTTTATCCCGAACTAAAAACAATCATTGATATTGGTGGAGAAGATATAAAAGTGATAAAAAGTGGAGGTGATAGCAAAGTTGATGATTTTTATATGAATACAAAATGTGCTGCAGGAACAGGGACTTTTATTATCGAAATTGCTGAACGAGCAGAGCTTGAATTATCTCTATTAAGTGAACTGGCTGCCAAGTCTGAGTTTGATAAGGAACTAAATAGTTTTTGTACTGTTTTTGCAAAAACAGAAATAATGAAATGGATCTTTGATGAAGTCCCTGAACACGATCTAGCAAGAGGGATTTATATTTCAATCGTAAATAGAATAGCAAAGATCAGAATGGATAAAGCCCTGCCGATTTTTTTAATTGGAGGCGTAATTCAGTATCATCCATTTTTAAAAACTATTGTGGAAGAAAAATTCAAACAACGAGTTGTTGTCCCTGAAAATCCGCAAATGATTAATTCTTTTGGCGCAGCACTCTTGGCTAAGAAGCATGCTTTGACTGAAATGAAAATAAATGCAATTTGAAATTTTCAATTTATATAATAAATCATTTAACATTATAAATACATACAATTATGAAAGGTTATCATCACAAAGAAAAAGGAATCGGAATTGTTTACGATGACATTTATTTAGTGAACGGAGCACGTACTCCATTCGGAAAATTATGTGGAACACTTGGAGCAATATCTCCCACTGATCTTGGTATATATGCTGCAAAAGGTGCGATGGAAAAAGCAGGTGTAAAACCTACTGATATTGATCAAGTAATGGTTGCTAACATTGGACAAAGTTCTTCGGACACATATTTCCTTCCGCGTCACATTGGCTTGTATGCAGGTATTCCTGTTGGTATCCCTGCTGTGATGTTACAACGCATCTGCGGTTCTGGATTCGAAACAATCATTGCTGGTGCAGAACAAATCTCTTTAGGAAAAGCCAGTACAGCACTTTGTGGTGGAACAGAAAATATGACGCTTTCGCCAACTGCTTCATTTGGTAACCGTATGGGATATGCTTTGGGTAAACCTGGATTTGTTGATATGCTTTGGGAAGCATTGAATGATACTGCTGCTGTTCCAATGGGGTGCACTGCAGAAAATGTGGCTAAGAAACACAACATTTCGAAAGAAGATGCAAATGTATTTGCAAAACTTTCTGTTGACCGAGCTGTTGCAGCTGTGGAAAGAGGTTATTTTAATGATGAGATCTTAGCAATGAATTCAACTGTATTTGAAGGCGAAGGTTTGAAACCACGAAAAGTTTTCCTTCCTAGAGGTGCAAAGGATTTTATTAAAGATGAAAATATTCGCCCTTCAAATTTGGAGGATATGGCAAAATTGCCTTCTGTATTTATGAAAGATGGAGTGCAAACAGCTGCTAACTCTAGCGGAATTGTTGATGGTTCAGCAATGGTTGTAGTTGCTCATAAAGATTTTGTTTTTGCAAATAATTTAAAGCCACTTACTAAAGTTGTTGCTTCTGCAACTGCTGCCCTTGATCCAAGTGTTATGGGCTTAGGTCCTGTTCCTGCTATCCGATTGATCCTTGAAATGACAGGCTTGAAAATTGACGATATTGGTTTAATAGAGATCAATGAAGCTTTTGCTGCACAATTCATTGGTTGCGAAAGAGAATTAGGACTAGATAGAAACCGTTGTAATGTGAATGGTGGCGCAATTGCTATTGGACATCCTTTAGCTGCAACAGGTGGACGTTTATCATTAACCATTTCAAGAGAGATGAATGCTCGTAAAGTAAAATACGGTATTGCCTCTGCTTGTATTGGTGGTGGACAAGGAACTGCAATTTTATTCGAAAATGTAAATTTATAGTTAACTAAAAAATAAGTAACATGGATAATTCAGAAGCGGTTTTAAAAGCATTAAGCAAAGCTGGTAAAGCTTTGAAAGGTGGAGAAATTTCAGATTTATCTGGAGTTGCAAAACCTGCAGTAGATAAAGCGTTGAAAGATTTATTGAAACAAAACAAAGTTGTTTCTCCTAAAAGATGTTATTACGAAATAATAAAATAAATACGATGAGCAATAAATTATCACAATGGCAAATGGTGGAGCTTAACAAAGATTTTAAGCTAACCGAATCACCTTTACCTGAAGTAAAACCAGGGGAAGTACTTGTAAAAATTGCAGGTTGCGGAGTATGTCATACCGACCTTAGTTTTTGGCATTCCGGTGTACAAACAAAACAACCAATGCCGCTTACACTTGGTCACGAAATAAGTGGAATAGTTGTAGCAGGTGATAAAGAGTGGTTGAACAAACCAGTAATTATTCCTGCTGTACTTCCTTGTGGAGAATGTGAATTGTGCAAAAGTGACAGAAGCAATATTTGCAGAAATCAATTAATGCCAGGCAATGATTTTCATGGAGGATTTGCATCTCATATTAAAGTTCCTTCAAAATATTTATGTCCTGTTCCTGAAAAAGTTTTAGAAAAATATTCATTGGAACAATTGTCTGTAATTGCTGATGCAATTTCTACGCCTTATCAGGTAATGAAAAAATCAGAATTGCAAGCAGGCGATTTAGCTATTGTTATTGGTGTTGGCGGTGTTGGGATTTATGGCGCTCAAATTGCAAAAATATTTGGCGCAAAAGTTTTGGCATTGGATATCAATGATGAAAAATTAGAGATTGCAAAAAAGAATGGTGTTGATGCTGTGTTGAATACCAAGGGAATGGATATTAAAGCTATTAAGGATAAAGTAAAAGAAATCGCTAAAGAAATAAAAGCACCAAAATTCTCCTGGAAAATTTTTGAATTCAGCGGAACAAAACAAGGACAAGAATTAGCTTTTAACCTTATCACTTTCGCATCTACACTTTCTATTGTAGGATTTACAATGGATAAATTGGAGGTTCGTTTGAGCAATCTGATGGCCTTCGATGCTAAACTAATTGGTACATGGGGCTGTAAGCCTGAGTTATACCCCGAAGTTGTGGAATTAGTAGCAAATGATAAATTAAAAATTGATCAATTTGTTCAGACTTTCCCTATGTCGCAAATTAATGAAGTGTTTCAAAATACTTTAGCACATAAATACACAAAACGTTCAGTATTAGTTCCTGATTTTAATTAAAAATTAATCTAACAAGCGCAATATGAAAAAGTTGATTTTAAGTTTGTCTTTTCTGATAACATTTATTGTTAGTGGTTTTTCGCAAGATGATGCAGAAGGTTGTAAGGATCATGAAATACTTACACGAATGTCTATGTATTATATTACAAATTGTTCGCATTCATACAATCAGTTGGAGATTCCTGTCGGTGTCACTGATGGTGAACAGATCCGAAAAACAGTTGAAGGCAATGTTTCATCTATTCAATATAATGAGAAAGATGGAAGTGCAGGAAAACTTCCTAGCTGGTTTCAGGTTACAAAAAATTATGAAAATGCACTTGCAAAAATTGGAGGGAAAAAAGTGTATAGTGATCTTTGGAGTGCTACATATCATGTAACAGGTAATAATAAGGATGTCTGGATCTCTTTAGAGGTTATTTCTTCCGATGGAGATGGAGTAAATGTTTATTCGTTTGCTGCAAAGATTATTGAAATGACTGCAATGCAACAAGAAGTTCAGGCAACTGATATTTATGAAAAACTTAATGCAGAAGGGCACATCGCTTTGTATATCAATTTCGAAACAGGCAAATCAGATATTAAATCGGAATCTCAAAAAGTAATTGATGAGATGGCTGAAATGTTGAAAACAAATCCTTCTATAAAAGTAAGTGTCGAGGGACATACCGATAATGTTGGTAATGCAGCATCGAATAAAACACTTTCAGAAGCTCGAGGAAAAGCTGTGATGAATGCAATTATTGCAAAAGGAATTGATAAATCTCGACTTTCATCAAAAGGTTGGGGACAAGAAAAACCAATTGAGGATAATAAAACGGAAGATGGAAAAGCAAAAAACAGAAGAGTAGAAATTGTGAAATTATAATATGAATGTAAAAGGCATGACTCCTCGCAGTATGTCATTTCGAGCGGAGTCGAGAAATCTTTATACTCTTCCGGATAAATATAAAGATTGCTCCGCAGAGTTAAACTAAACAAAGCCCAAGGAGTAGAATGACAATAGAAAAAAATTAAACATAAAATACTAATAACAAAACATAATCAAATGAAAGAACTAAATAATCACAACATCGTAGATGTAACCTACAAAGAAATTATTTTCGAAAAGCGTCCTTGTATTGATAAAGACGGAACTCCTGTTAAAGGACTTTTTAATGCGTGGATCGTGCTTAACAATCCTAAACAATATAATTCATATACTACTGCTGCAGTAAAAGAAATTATTCTTGCTTTTCGCGAAGCATCAAATGATAGAAGTGTAGTTGCTGTAGTATTTACTGCTGTGGGTGACAAAGCATTTTGCACCGGTGGTAATACTAAAGAGTATGCTGAATATTATTCAGGTAATCCTCAAGAATATAGTCAATATATGCGTTTATTTAACGATATGGTATCTGCAATTTTAATGTGCGAAAAACCTGTTGTTTGTCGTGTTAACGGTATGCGTATTGGTGGCGGACAAGAAATTGGAATGGCTTGTGATTTTACTGTTGCAAGCGACCTTGCTCGTTTCGGACAAGCAGGTCCAAAACATGGCAGCGCTGCAATTGGTGGTGCAACCGATTTTTTGCATTTATATGTTGGGGTAGAAAGAGCGATGATGTCATTGACATTGTGTGAGCCTTGGACAGCACATCAAGCATACAATTTTGGTATGATCACCGATGTTGTTCCTGCATTGAAAGTGGATGGGAAATTTGTAGCAAATCCATTAGTTGTTTTAGATAAACAAACAGACGAATTTGGTAAAATTGTTTTCGGAACAATGAAAACTGGAGAAGCTGCGAAACAAGGAAAAGAACTGTTGGCTAAAGGAGAAGTTGATCTTTCTTTATTAGATAAAACAGTAAATGAATTAATCGCAAAATTATTACATACATTCCCTAATTGTTTAGCAAAAACACTTACAGAAGTACGTAAGAAAAAATTAGAACATTGGGATAAAAATAAAGAAAGCAGCCGTGAGTGGTTAGCATTGAATATGATGAGTGAAGCAAAAGCTGGCTTCCGTGCATTTAACGATGGACCAAAAGATAACCGCGAAGTGGACTTTATCAAACTTCGTCAATTACTTGCAGAAGGACATGAGTGGAACGAAGAATTACATCGTACTATTTCTCCTCAATATCAAAATGCTTAAGATTTTTTTAATTTG
>CAIXIP010000256.1 GCA_903919535.1 uncultured Bacteroidota bacterium
ATCCGTTCTTCCATCCCATCCAATATTTAAGTCATTCAACTGTTTCATTTTTAATCCCCATCTGTCGAAAATAGAACATTCAAATTCTTTTATCCCTGAACCTGTAATGAAAAATATATCATTATTCCCATCGCCATTAGGGGTAAAAACATTTGGAATAAGTATTGTGAAATTGTCATAGACGCTTATTGTCATTTCAGTTGTGTCTGGACATTGAGAATTGGCAGATGCAATTAATACAACATTATAAATTCCTATCAACGAGAATGTTTCAGTCGGAGATGTTGATGTATTTGTGATACCATTACCAAAATCCCATAAATAGGAAGTCGCATTTTGGCTGTTATTCGTAAAGTTAACTAATAACGGTGCTGCACCAGATAAAGGATTGGCAGAGAATGATGCAATTGCTCCTGGATTTACTATTACAACTGTATTGCCTATTGTGCTATTACAATTACCAACCGAAATTGTAAGTGAATAGGTTCCTGACATTGAAGGCGATGCATTAATAATTACCGGATTTTGATCTGTTGAAGAAAAACTGTTTGGCCCAGTCCAATTATAGGTTGCCCCGGATACAGTTGCTGTTGAAAGAATAATTGTGTTTCCTTCGCAGATTGGAGTATTGTTGCTGGCTGTTATACTAATTGGAGGGTTAACGGTAACCACATAATCTACTGAAGTTCCAATACAGCTATTCGCGACTGGAGTGATAGTGTAAGTTATAGTTCCAACTGTAATACCAGTATTAGTAATTATTTGAGAAGGAATAACACCTGTCCCACTTGTTATAAATCCCGTTATTCCAGGAGTAGCAACTGCAGTCCAAGAATTTAATGCACCACTAACATTCGATAAAAGTGTTACGATAGTTGTTGCACCTCCTGAACAAATTGTTTGGCTCAAAACGGTATTGCTTACTGCTGGCAATGGCAATATTGTCAACACAAAGGTTTCAATATTTCCACTGCATCCATTCGCAAATGGTGTAATTGTATATGTAACTGTCCCTGAAGTTGTACCTGAATTAAAAATTGTTTGAAGCGGAATAGTATTTGTTCCACTCGCTGCAAAACCAGTTATTCCTGCTGTCCCGGTAGCTGTCCATGAATATGTTGTGCCTGGCACTATAGATGTGAACGTTACAGGAGTTGTACTTGTTCCGGAACAAATGGAAACGCTTAAAGGTGCATTGCTTATTACTGGCAGTGGATTTATTGTTACAACATAATCTGTAATCACACCTGAACATCCATTCGCAGAAGGTGTAATAGAATAAGTAACTGTTTCTGACGAAATTCCTGTATTAGATATAGTTTGAGCAGGTATTGTATTAGTTCCGGTTGAGACAAATCCAGTAACACTTCCTGAACAAAATGCTGTCCAAGTAAATGAAGCACCTGCTACATCCGAAGTTAAATTAACAGGAGTAGTTGTTGCCCCAGAACAAATTGTCTCAGTTAATGTTAAATTAGAAACTGTTGGGATAGGATTTACATAAACACTAAAAATTGAATTAGTTCCTGAGCATCCATTTGCATTTGGAGTTATCAAATATGTAACAGAATCTGTTAAACTAGAGTTATTAGATAAAACATCGTTGATCGTAACTACACCATTTACATTATTTGTATAGCCAGTAATCATATTAGAAACATTTGATGCTGTATAATCAAACGTTGTCCCGCTAACGCCAGAAGTCAATACTATATTTGTGCTTAATCCCGAACAAATAATTTCGCTTAAAGGTGAATTTGTTAATGTTGGTTTCGGATTAACTGTAACAACATAATTTATAGGCAAGCCGCTACATGAAGCAGTGTTAGGAACAATTGTATATGTAATTGTCCCTGCTGTATTAGCATTATTTAATATAATGTCATTAATAGAACTTACTCCGACAGCACTTGCTGTAAATCCTGTTAATATACCGGAAGTATTGCTAGCTGTGAAATTAAATGTGGTTCCAGTTATATTAGATGTTAATGTAATATTTGTATTAACTCCCGAACAAATTGTTTCACTTAAAGGAGTATTTGTTAATGTTGGAATTGGATTTACTGTCACAACATAATTTACAGAAACACCAGTGCATAAGGCTGTTTGTGGAGTTATAACATAAGTTATCGTACCAATTGAAGATGTATTATTTGAAAGAACATCATTAATTGATGTCACTCCAGTTGCAGATGCTGTAAAACCGGAAACTAATCCTGAAGTATTACTTGCGGTAAAATTAAAAGTTGTCCCGACAACCCCGGAAGTTAAACCAATATTGGTAGTAGACCCGGAACATATTGACTCTATTAACGGATTGTTTGTTACTGAAGGGGTTGGATTTATTGTTACTAAATTTGTTGCTAATGCAACAGCACAACCTCCGGCAGCCGCAATTGAATCTTTAACAATATATGTTCCAGCTGCACTTGATGTTAAATCAATTTGCCCCGTACTAGTATTTGTAAAGAACAAACCTGCAGGGCTGGAGCTAAAAACACCTGCACTTGCACCAACAGAAAACGTAGGTAAAGGATTTGTTCCTTCTTTACAATAAGGTCCACTATAGCTGAAAGAAGCATTTGGAGCGTTTGTTATCGTTACATTAAAATTAGAAGAATTTGGACATGCCGCATTTACACTATAAGTTACAGGATAGGTTCCAAGTGTACTTCCAGCTAGGTCAATTGTACCCGTTGAAGAATTAATATTTAAACCGGCTGTTGAAGAAAATATCCCGCCACTTAATCCTGTAATGGAAGGTGTAGGATTGGCACCTGTTTGACAATAAGTAGAGGAGGAGTATGTGAATGAAGCATTATCTTTAGGGGTAACTGTTATTGTATAATTTGTTACAGGACCGGAACAATTATTTGCAGATGGTGTAATGGCATAAGTAACTGTTCCTGAAGTCAAGCCTGAATTAGTAATCGTTTGAACAGGAATTGTATTTGTGCCACTTGCAGTGAAACCTGCAATCCCACTTGTTGCAGAAGCTGTCCATGAAAAATTTGCCCCGGAAACGTTCGATGTAAGATTAACGAGTGATGTATTTGTTCCGGAACAAATTGTTTGAGTTAAAGGAGTATTCGTAACTGTTGGAGTTGGATTCACTGTTACTAATATTGTTTGCGGAGTACCTATACAAAGACCTGTAGTTGAAGTTGGAGTAACGGTATATGATATTGTTTCTGCTGTAATATTGCTGCTGATAATTGTATTGTTTAATGTAGTAGAAGTTTGTGCAACTATGCTTTCTCCTGTTGTATTTGCATTGTTTGATGCAATCCATGAATATGTTGAGGGAACACTGCTGGTTAAGGCTATGTTAACTGCATTTCCGCTACAGATTATTGCAGAACCAGCACTTATCATGGATGGTTTAGGGTTAATTGTAACAGTTACATGACCAAAAACTGTATCGGTGCAATAACCAATTACCCCAAAAGAAAGCGTTATTGCTCCAGATTCTGTTACGCCAGCCGTATAATTAGTAGAAAGTGAAGTAGGAGATGAAAAAACTCCTTGTCCACCTTGCCAAATGACTCCCGAATAACTACCTGTAGCAATCCCATTCAATGAAATAGTTCCATTTGGACAAACAGCCCCTCCTGTTCCAGCATTAGCTGTATTTACTACAAATGGAGCTTTGCAGCCATTATTCACATATGTTACAACGGCAGTACCTGGCCAAGTGTAATTCACAGTTGCTCCATTGCCACCAACTAATAAGGATGGGGAATAAACGACTGTATCAGAGCACCCTCCAACAATATTTTGAATCAGTGCAAATGACCGCGTACCTGTACCTGTATTTCCGAAATGACCGTTACTATCTGTTCTTTTTTCGTTATGGTAAATAACATAAAGGGTTCCTACCAGAGTGGCAAATGAATTATCTGTTGTGCTTACGCTATCACTTGTTATCATTAAAACTTCAGCTCCGGCAGGAATAATACCTGCTGGCGGTTCAATTAAATGACCGCATGAGCTCTGAACAGTTGCTTGCAATGCTGCAGTCAAAGATGCCGTTGTGGCATTTTGTATAAAACCTAAAAATGGATTACCTGTGGTTGGCCATTTGTTAAGTTGAAAAACTCCAGATGTAGGTGCACCTGAAATTATTAAATTACTAATATTGATAGGGGTTGGGCCGACTTTAAATCGCACCATTTCATTGTTGGGTTCCAACGATGTCGCATTACAAGCATCAACTAAAATGCTCTCTATTTCAAGACATTTTGTAGGAGTTTGTGCTTTTAATAAATTAGGGTTGATTACAAATGCTAATAAGAAGCAAGAAATAAAAAAACGGGAGAATGGTTTTACTTTATACATTTTTATTATCGGTTTAATGATATTAAATAAGATAAAGCGGTTTAAGAAATTCCGAATAATAACCATCGAAATTCCAGTAGGGTGTTCACTGTTATCAGAAAATATGATATTCTATTTTCTAAAACAAATATATACTTTATTGGTACAAATAAATTGCAATTAAACGTTAAATAATTGTTAAAATTTAGGAATCGGTTTTACGAATAAAAAAAGGAATATTTAAACTATCGAATCTCTATTCTAATTGAGAATGATTAATTCATTGGTACTTCAATAACTAAAATTTCAGAATCTGTTTTTACATTAATTGAAAAATCTGGAGTTTCCCATATACCAATTGCATCTCGGTTAGAAAGATCTTGTTTTTCAATAACTGAATTCCCCTCAATCATAAATACATAAGCTCCATTTCCTTTATGCTGAATAGAATAATCTACAGAAACACCTGCCTTAAATTTACCAATCGAAAAATAGCAATCTTGATTGATCCACATAACATCATCAGATTTTACAGGAGCAACAATGGTTTTAAAATT
The DNA here is from genome assembly GCA_903919535.1 of uncultured Bacteroidota bacterium. GTDB lineage: Bacteria > Bacteroidota > Bacteroidia > 2-12-FULL-35-15 > 2-12-FULL-35-15 > 2-12-FULL-35-15. Next base: position 4,875 of record CAIXIP010000256.1, read on the forward strand.
ACCTTCTTTTTCTTTTTCACTAAAAACTCTTTGTTCATAACGGGGTTCAATGTTTTTTTCTTTAGGAAAAACCCAAATCTGCAGGAGATTAATTTCTTCTGTTTTAGAATGATTGAATTCTGAATGCATCAATCCTGAACCTGCGCTCATAGCTTGTATTTCATTTGGCTGAATAACTCCAACATTACCAATGCTATCACGATGTTCTAATGCTCCTTTTAAAGGGATGGTTACAATTTCCATGTTATCGTGAGGATGCATTCCAAAACCCATTCCTGGAGCAACAATATCATCATTCAAAACACGTAACAAGCCAAAGTGAACTTTTTGAGGGTCATAATAATTAGCAAAACTAAATGAGTGTTTTGCATTTAACCAGCCGTGATTTGCATGGCCACGTTCAGATGCTTTATGGAAAATTGTTTTCATTAAAAGTTTAAAATTGAGTTGATGGAAATTTTGTAAAAAAACCACATAGAATCATCAATTTCAAAACAAATGTTTCTCAATGAATGGAACTATGTGGCCTAATGTCAATTTTTATTTATCAAAACTTAATGCTTTATGCGCACCATCACAAAAAGGTTTGTTATTAGATGCACCACAACGACAAAGTGCAGTCATTCCCTCTTTTACTGTTTCTTTACCGTCTTTATCAACGATTGTAATATTTCCGTGAACTAAAAAAGGTCCACCTGGTGCTACTTGTACTTTTACATTTTTTGTTTCCATTTTTTTGATTTTTTTAAAGATTAATTATTGATTATTATTTATTTGTATTCAAAACTAATATCCTTTTTTAAGCTTAATTGTTGACCATGACAATCTGAAAATTGATTCAAATCATTAACCTCTCGATTGTCTTAATTCATTATCAATTTTGGCAATTGATTTGAAATACTGTTCTGAAAAGCCAATTCGTAAATAGTTGGTCTCATGAAATCAACTAATGGAAATGTTGAATAAATATCAATCGCTTTCCTTTCCGAATTTGCAGCTATTGTCACCCATAATTGTGAACGGTCGAGTGCAAGGGAGTATTGAATTACCTTTCCATCTTCCATCAATTTGTCTATTAATATTCTTTGTTTTGGAATAAGGGAAAGAAATTCTTTCGTTAATTCTCTTGGAAGCTGAATGCTAAACATGAATGTTTTCATCTAATTTTTTTTAATTTAATAATATGTGTCTCATACTCAATGTGCCATATTGCCAGCTCATATGAGGAAATGTTACGTTGTCTTCTTTTGTTTTTAAGCCCATTAAATAGAGTAGAGGCAAAAAATGATCATCTGTAGGATGATTTATCTTAAATAATTCCTTGTTATTCTTTAGGTTGAATAGTAAATTTTTGTCATCAGTCAAAAATGCTTTTTGGATAGCTTCATCAAACTGAACTGCCCAATCAAATGGCTTTGCATTTTCATTTTCAAAATTTAAGTGAGAAAAATTATGTGTAATATTTCCACTCATTAATATCAAGATGTTTTTTTTTCGAAGTGGAGAAAGCTTTTGGGCTAATTCAAAATGTTGTTCAACTGTTTTATTTGTATCAAGGCTTAATTGTAAAACTGGAATGTTTGCTTCCGGAAATAAATGCAATAACATACTCCACGCACCATGATCGAGCCCTCGCTTTGATTCTTTTTTTATAGGTTCTCCGATTAATTTTTCAATTTCAGGAATTAAACTCAAGGCCGCTTTTGCAGGATATTCAACAGCGAAGAGTTCTTTAGGAAATCCTCTGAAATCATGGTAAGTTGGTAATATTTCTGAATCGGTAATATATACCCCATTTGTTTCCCAATGAGCTGAAATTACTAGAATAGCTTCAATATTCTTAAATGACCTCCCAATGCTATTTAGATCTCTTGTGTATGCATTTTGTTCAATTGCATTCATTGGTGAACCGTGGCTAACAAATAAAGTGGGTGTCATGTTTTTTATATTAACTTTAAAGATGTATGTATATACATATATTGTACCAAAAAAATTTAATCTCTCATTTTATCTAATAACAAATTAATCTGTTCCGCTTCAGAAACACTTAACTTTTTAAGTTCATTTAAAAAAACATCCTCATTCATATCTAATTCAGTAAGAAGATCCAAACCTTTTTTAGTAATAATAACATTAACTGCTCTTCGATCTTCAGAACAAACAGCACGCTCAACTAATTTTTTTACTCGCAACTTTTCTACTAAACGAGATGCATTCGAATTTTTATCCAACATTCGTTCAATCAGCAAATTAACTGTGGCCGGTTTAGGATGCTGGCCGCGTAATATTCTAAGGATGTTAAATTGTTGTTGAGATATGCCAAAAGGTTTTAGACTTGTAGCATGTTTCGATGCTAACCAACTGCTGGTATACAAAATATTTATAAGCATTTTTTGATGCTCATTTTTAAATTTAGATTGTTTTATTTCTTTTCCAATTTCCATTCCTGTCAAATTATGAAACAAAAGTAATAAATTTTTAAATACAAAAACATTTAATGTTTATACATTTAATTTAATTGCCGCGCTTTATAACATTTCTTAAGCAATTAAATAGAAGCTACTAAAGCAAATTAATCCGCAATTACTGTATTTAGATTATGAGCAAGAAATTTGCCATTAATTTCACCCCCAGCGCCAGTTGATTGTTGAATAGGAGGTGCATAAATTCTTAGCATAGCACCAGAAGTATTTAAATTACTCAATTTTTGTAATTGATTTGCAGCGCAAATGATACTTTTCGAATTTAATTTATTTTGGTAAAAAAATTCAGTATGATAGTTACTACCGCTTAGCCATAAATTAACACTTTCATTTGTTGCAAGACTGTCACCAATCCAAGTGAGTGTATAACTATTAGTTTTATGGATCGTGTCAATTGCGGGAAATCCAATGGGTTTAATATATGAAATAGAATTACTGTAAATAGTATTGTTTTTATCTGCATAAGTAAATGTGCCTCCAGAAACAAAACCCTGAAAAACTTTTTCATATTGTTCTGTCGAACTCTGATATATCAAAGCAGAACCGTTAAAAGTTATTGTGGCAGGAGCGGTTAGCTGAATAGCTGAGCCTAAAGCATTGCCAAATTTAAATTTAGTACGAGCCCATGTTACATCTTGATTTTGATCATAATAAATTTCATAGTGGGCCCAAATTTTGTCTTGATCAATATCTGTGCTTTTCTTTTTACAGCTATCTAAAACAAGTATCGGCAGCAAGCCAATAAAAGTAAGCAGTGTATTAATGAACTGTTTCATGATGGAGAATTGGGTTATTACAAATTTAATAATAAAGCATAAAAAAACAAGTGCAAAATACTGTTCATTATCATTGGCAGAGAGCAGCTACCCATCCAGTACTCCAGGCATTTTGAAAATTAAATCCACCTGTAATTCCATCAACATCTATAACCTCTCCTGCAAAATATAAGTTGGGTACAATCTTACTTTGCATGGTACTTAAATTTATTTCCTTAAGCGAAATCCCACCACAAGTAACGAACTCTTCCTTGAAAGTTGTTTTACCTTGTACTTTGTATCCATCATTAATGATTGTATTAATTAGAACATTCGCATTCTTTTTTGGTAAATCGCCCCAACGTGTAACCTCAGAAATGTTTGTTTTAATTAATAAATATTCCCATAATCTTTTTGGCAATTCAAGAGGTGAATAATTGATCATTAATTTTGCACCATTTTCTGCGCGAGTATTTGCAAATTCAATTCGCAATTTTTCTTCAGTATATTTTGGTAACCAATTAATGCAGGCTGTAAAGTTATATTCCATATCACTTAATTGGCGAGCACCCCATGCTGATGATTTTAAAATTGCAGGTCCGCTTAGTCCCCAATGTGTAATCATTAATGGACCATCAGTTTCTATTTTTGTGTTTGCTATTTTAACTTTTGTATAAGGCACTGATACTCCCATCAATGAGGTTATTGAATTATTCGGAATATTAAAAGTAAACAAAGAAGGAACGGGTTTATTAATTGTGTGGCCCAGTTTTTTTAACCAATTATATGCCGCTTCATTCGAACTTCCACCGGATGCAATAATTAATTTTTCGCAAATAAAAAGACCTCCACCATTAAGTTTTAATGTAAAACATCCGTTGTCATTAATTATAATTTCTTCAATATCAACATTTAATTTAACCTGAACTTTATTCTTTTTTGCTTCTTGTAAAAGGCAATTAACAATAGTTTCGGAGTTGTCGCTTTCAGGAAACATTCTTCCATCATCTTCAGTTTTCAATTTCACTCCTCGTTTTTCAAACCAATTTATTGTATCATTAACCGAAAACCTACTGAAGACATTTCGTAATTCTTTTTCGCCACGAGGATAATTTTTAACTAATAAATTATTGTCCATACAGGCATTTGTAAGGTTACATCTGCCACCTCCGGAAACCTTTACTTTTGCAAGCACTTTAGAACTTTTTTCTAAAAGTAAAACAGTGTGATCAGGATAATTTTCAGCGCAATTTATTGCTACAAAAAAACCTGCTGCTCCACCACCAATAATTATAATTTGCTTCGAATCCAAAACGTTTTATTTTGAGTTATCAAAAGTACACATTTGATAGGAACTTGTCTGCGTGAAAAAAACTCAACACTTCCTGCTATTTAAAAATAGTATTGAAATTTCGTAAAATATATTTGACAATTAGATTCAATTACTATAAGTTTGAATGATAATAATTATAAACTAGATTAAATACAAAATACTATGGGACTATTTGATAAATTAAGAGGTGAATTTGTAGATATCATTGAATGGACCGACAGTTCGAATGATACGATGGTTTGGCGCTTTCCGCGCTACCAAAATGAAATAAAAATGGGAGCAAAGCTTACCGTGCGCGAATCTCAAGTTGCAATATTTGTGAACGAAGGACAAATGGCCGATGAGTACAAACCTGGAATGTTTGAACTTCAAACACAAAACATGCCTTTGCTTACGACTTTAAAAGGGTGGAAGTATGGATTTAACAGTCCATTTAAAGCGGAAGTTTATTTTGTTAATACTAAACAATTCACAAATCAAAAATGGGGGACTAAAAACCCAATCATGCTGCGCGATGCTGAATTTGGTCCTATTCGTTTACGTGCTTTTGGATCATACGCTTTGCGTGTAAAAGATGCTAAAAAATTCTTAAAGGAAATTGCTGGTACTGATGCACATTTCACCACCGAAGAAATAACGGACCAATTACGTAACCTTGTTATCACACGTTTCACAGATGCTATTGCCGAAAGTAAAATTCCGGCATTAGATCTTGCATCCAACTATGATGAATTATCAAAATTCGTTCAAACCAAGATCAACCCTGAATTTGAAGAATTAGGTGTTGAAGTAACGAAACTATTAATTGAAAATATTTCTTTACCCCCTGAAGTAGAAGCTGCATTAGATAAAAGAAGCAGTATGGGAATTATCGGTAACCTTGGAGCATACACTCAATTTCAGGCAGCCAACTCAATGGAAAAAGCAGCAGAAAACGGTAATAGTATGATGGGAGCGGGAGTTGGAATGGGTATGGGTATGGGAATAGGAAATCAAATGGGAAATATGTTCCAGCAAAATCAAGTTAATTCGAATCAAAATACACCACCACCGCCACCACCTGTTACACAATATTTTGTTGCTGTAAATGGAGCACAAACAGGTCCGTTTTCAGAACAAGTAATGATGCAAATGGTTCAACAAGGATCATTGAAAAAAGAATCAATGGTTTGGAAAAATGGTATGGCAGCATGGGCTGCGGCAGATCAGGTTGCTGAATTGGCGAAATTATTTTCTGCTGTTCCTCCGCCATTGCCACCACCAATGTAACAAATGATTATTGCTTTATGTCATTGCGGTTTTTACGGTGTTAAAATTTATTTCATCAGAATTGCTCAATGGAGACAAGCTTTGAAAGGACCAAACAAAAAATATTATGTCATACGAAGAAAAAACAAATGAAATAAGTAATCAACTAGACTGCAAGGAATGCGGGGCTTTATTGAAATATGCGCCTGGTACCTCACATTTGAAATGTGAATATTGTGGTTGTGAAAATGAAATAAAGGAAGCCATTGAGGAAACTATTATTGAGGAAATCGATTTCGAAAAATTTTTAAATGAAAATGATAGCGAAGTAGAGAAACAAGAAATTGTTACTGTTAAATGTGGAAACTGTGGAGCCTCAACAACATTAAAACCTAATATTACTTCAGATAGCTGTCCTTTTTGTGCTTCGCCAATAGTTATCACAAGTGGAACAGCTAACAGCATTATTAAACCTAAGTATTTATTACCTTTTAAAATCGATCAAAAAATAGCTTTTGAAGATTTTAAAAATTGGATAAAGAGTCTTTGGTTTGCGCCTAATGATTTGAAAAATTACGTTGATAATGCCGATAAGCTCAACGGCATGTATATCCCATATTGGACTTATGATTCAAAAACTATAAGTGATTATACAGGACAACGTGGAGATAATTATACTACTGTTGAAACCTATACAACCGTTGAAGACGGTAAAACTGTTACTCGTGAACGAACAGTTACCCGTATACGATGGAGTTATGCTAGCGGTACTGTTTATAATGATTTTGATGACGTTTTGGTTTTAGCTAGTAATTCTTTGCCTGAATCATATACCAATGCTTTAGAGCCTTGGGATATGGAAAATATTACAGCTTATAATGATAAATTTTTGAGTGGTTTTAGAAGTGAAAGTTATCAGGTAGATGTGAAAACAGGATTTGAAAAATCAAAAATGATCATGTCGGATGCTATACGAAATACTATTTGTAATGATATTGGTGGTGATCAGCAGCAAATTACATCCGTGAATACAACATACAATGACATCACTTTTAAACATATATTATTGCCAATCTGGTTAAGTGCCTTTAGATATCAGGAAAAAGTTTATCGGTTTATGATAAATGGCCGTACAGGAGAAGTGCAAGGCGAACGACCATATAGTACAATTAAAATTATCCTAACTGTTTTAGCTGTGATTGCAGTAGGTATAGGAATTTATTTTGGTGTAAGATATTACAATCAGAATCATTAATTGCTATTTAAGATCCCAAAAAAAAATCGCAGAAATAAATTCTGCGATTTTTTTGTTTAAATATGATTTTTTAGAACGCGGCTCTCACTTTTTTACCAGGAGTTCTCATTGTTAATATATATTTTAATAATTGATCTTGTGCTTTTGCATCAATTATTGTACTACCTGCCTTCTTATTTGCTTTTGCAACCATTTCTGGAACTACCACATTCCAATCTTTTTCGGATTGTGATGATAATTTTTTCAAGCCATGGCATTTATTGCAATTTTGCTCATAGATGCTTTTTCCTTGATTTAAATCTGTTAAAGTGTATCCGGGATACGTACTTGAAACCCTATCCACATCTACTTGGGTTGGTGTAATAAATTTTGCGCTACATGAACACAAAATAACCATTGCTGAAATAATACCGATTTTCTTCATTTTTTATTTTTAGTAAAGTGATAAATTTAGTTTTTTTTCTAATACAAAAAAATTACAACCCATACTGACTTATCATCCAAATCATAGCAGCCATAGCTGCGCCCCCTAATTCCAGTTCTCGTTTATTTATATTTTCAAACTCATCACTTGAAGCATGATGGTAATCGAAATATCGTTGTGAATCCGGAATTAGTTCCATACAAGGAATGCCCATTTTTTGTAAAGGGTGAATATCAGAACCACTGCCATCAGTATTAAAACTGTATAGTCCGTATGGCTCAAATAGTGGTCTCCAACTTTTTAACTTTGATTTTTGAGCCGGTGTCACATCACTGCTAAAACCCATAGGAGTGAAGCTCCCTGCATCGGATTCTATGGCTACAATATGTTTCTCGTTATTTTGTTTTGCCAGTTCTGCATATTTTTTCCCTCCACGTCCGCCATTTTCTTCGTTCATAAAGGCTATTGATCGTATTGTGCATTTTGGTTTTATTCCTAAAGCTTTAAAAATGCGTATTACTTCCATACTTTGTACAACACCACAACCGTCATCATTGGCTCCCTTTCCGTTATCCCATGCATCAAGGTGACCACCAACAACAATATATTCATTTGGCTTTTCGCTTCCACGTATTTCTCCAATTACATTAAATGATTTCTCATCCGGTAAGGTTTGGCAAGTCATTTTCAAATAAAATTTTAATTCCTTATCAGTTTTTAAATAATTGCTTAACCAATTAGCTCCAATGGTGCTGATTGCACAAGTAGGAATTTTTTGAGTACTATCCTTATAACTCATCACTCCAGTATGCGGATTGTCATCTTCTAAAAGTGAACAAGAACGAACTACTGCAGCTAGTGCTCCATACTTTGCTGCCTCAGAAGCTCCTGCCCAACGATACTCAACAGCTTCACCATAAGCTTCAAATGTTGAAATTTCGGTAGGATTCATTGGGTGATTAAAAAAAACAATTTTTCCTTGAATATTTTCTTTTCCTAAAGCTTTCAATTCGTCAAAACTTTTGACTTCTACAATTTTTGCTGAGATACCTTCAGAAGGAGTAGCAACAGATCCTCCCAAAGCACAAACAGACATTTCTTTAATGCTTTTTGCATTAGAGGTAATTACTTTAGCAATTTCTTTTTCGCCACGTACCCAATGAGGAACCATGCATTCCTGAAGATAAACGGTATCAGCTCCTGCGTCTTTCATTGCTTTAAAAGCCCATTCTACAGCTTGTTGAGCTTGAGGAGATCCTGCAAGGCGCCCCCCAATTTTATTACATAGATAGTTTAGGTTCGAATAGCTTTTTCCATTACTCAATGCTTCATTAAAAATAGTTTTGATAATTGCAGAATCACGTTGTGCGAAGATATTAGTTAATGAAAGTGTGATAAATACAATAATAAGAGGCAGTTTAAATTTCATAAATGTTGTTTTGATTATTGAAGAGAATACTATTTGAAAATTACTTCATTAATAACTTTTTGTCCGGTTGAGTCATTTAACATTTTAATGATCTTTGTTTTTGCAAGTGATAATTCATTTCGTAATGCAGATGAATCAAGTGTTACAAAAAGCTGTTGGTTCTTTATATAAAGATCTTTTGTGTGTTTTGAGATCATTTCTCCCATAACGCTTTCCCACGAACTTATCAATCGTCTTTCAGCCAGTTTACCATCAAGCTTATAAACTTTTAATAATTTATCAATTACTTCTTTTAAACTATGTTCGTTGTGTTTACTCATTTTTGGCAAATGCTAAATAGTTTGATTAAGAACTAATTTGTATAGAATTTTCTTTTATGGAAAAAAAGTTGAAAGCTGTATTTACTTTTTCAAATATTTCAGCAAGACGAGTAGGGTGGGTATCTGTTATAAATATCTGTCCAAAGTTATCACTGCTTACTAGTTCCATTAATTGTTTTACACGCAAATCGTCTAACTTATCATAAATATCATCCAGTAATAGAATAGGAGTAACCTCTTTAATGTTTTTAATAAAATCAAATTGTGCTAATTTCAAAGCAATCAAAAACGATTTTTGCTGTCCTTGAGATGCATATTTTTTTAATGGATATGAGTTTATAGTAAATTCCAGATCATCCTTATGTATTCCAACTGTAGTATATTCCATCATTCGATCACGTTTCAAGGCTTTTTCGAGCACTTCTTTAAAACCAGATTCATTTAAATGGGAATTGTATTCTATTCCTACAATTTCCCTCCCTCCTGAGATCAATTCATAATATTTTTGAAATATTGGAATAAATTTATTTATAAAGCTTTTTCGAGTATCATACACTTTTTTACCATAATCAACCAATTGATCATCCCATATATCTAATGAATCCTTATCGAATTTCCCGCTATCAGCAATTTGCTTTAATAAAGCATTACGTTGTGAAAGCACTTTGTTATAACTGATCAGATTTTCAAGATAAGCTCTGTCAAATTGAGCAATAACGCTATCAATAAATTTCCTGCGACTTTCACTTCCTTCCGTAATTAATTCTGAATCGGCTGGGGAAATCATTACCAATGGAAACAAACCAATGTGATCAGCTAAACGCTGGTATTCCTTCTTATTTCTTTTAAATTGCTTTTTTTGATTCCGTTTTAATCCACAATAGATCTCTTCTTCTTTATCATTCACATCAAATATTCCTTGTATAAGGAAAAATGGGGCATCATGTAAAATATTTTGAGTATCAATTGGATTAAAAAAGCTTTTGCAGAAAGAAAGATAATGAATGGCATCTAAAATGTTGGTTTTCCCTTCACCATTATTTCCTGTAAGGCAGTTGACGCGGCTATTAAAATCCAATTGTGCCTCAGGATAGTTCTTAAAATTTAGTACAGATAATTTTTTTAAATACATGGCGTTGTTCAAGGGGTTAAAGTTATCTAAAATAGATAATTATACCAAAGTATTTTATTTATTGAGGAAAATCCTTGTCTTTGTAAAAGTCGAACCCATCAAATTTGTATCTATTTTGAAAACCTAATTTATTTCGGTAAAAATCATATTTTGCAATTAAATTATAGATATTGCAAAAAAAACTTATTTTTGCACGTTATTTAAAAAACACAATTTAATATTATGTCAGAAAAAAATACAGACGAACCAATTGTTGACGTTGCAGAGGCGTTTTCTAAAACAGAACTTTTTATTGAAAAAAATAAAAAAACAATAATCCTTACATTCGGTGCTATTGTAGTATTAGTGGGCGGTTATTTCGCATATAAATATTGGTATGTTGCCGGTGAAGAAGAAAAAGCACGTACAGAAATGTTTAAGGCCGAAGATTATTTCGGTAAAGATTCTTTGGATAAAGCAATGAATGGGGATGGTGTTGCATTAGGATTTACTCAAATAGTTGACCAATACGGCATTACACCTTCTGGTAATTTAGCAGAATACTATTTAGGTGTTTGTTATCTTAAAAAAGGACAGTTTGAAGATGCTATTGAACATTTAGAAGCATTTGATAGTAAAGATCAGATGGTTGCTCCTGAAGCAACAGGTGCAATTGGTGACGCAAATATGGAATTAGGAAAAGTTGATGAAGCGATAACTTATTATTTAAAAGCTGCTGAACAAAAACCAAATAAATTTATTACACCTATTTATTTGAAAAAAGCAGCTATGGCATATGAAGAAAAAGCAAATTATGCTGATGCCATTAAAATATACGAGCGTATAAAAAATGAATTTGCTGAAACTATCGAAGGTAAGGAGATGGACAAATATATTAGTCGTGCTAAATCTTTAGGTAATTTATAAAAAAAATTAAGTCTAATAAATAAGAGGTGATTTTGTAAAAAAATCACCTCTTATTTTATATAGCAAAAGAATAATTATTATTAACATTAGTAATCAACCCAACTTCAATGTCGTCCTCACTAAAAAACTTATCCGATTTTAATCACACTACCATTCCGAATGCAGCAGGAATGCGCGTAGGAATTGTAGTTTCAGAATGGAACAATGAAATAACCGGTGCCCTTTTGAATGGCGCAATAAAAACATTATTAGAAAATGGGGTTACAGAAAATGATATTCTCGTTTCTTACGTTCCCGGAAGTTTTGAACTGACAACAGGATCACAATTTTTATGTGAAGATAAATCAATAGATGCAGTAATAGCACTAGGCTGTGTGATACAGGGAGAAACCCGTCATTTTGATTTTATCTGCGATGCTGTAGCGCATGGCATTACAAATGTTGCTTTGAAGTATAATAAACCAGTTATATTTGGTTTACTAACAACAAATACTCAACAACAAGCAATTGATAGATCTGGTGGAAAACATGGGAACAAAGGTGATGAAGCAGGCATTACAGCAATAAAAATGATAGCTTTCAAAAAAAACACATAGGACTTCTTAAAATTAATATCCAAAATAACATTTAGCAGCAAATTTCGTTTTTTATTAAATAATCCTTGATTAACATAGTTTTTCAAGGATTATTTAGTTTTATCAATCCTCATAATTTTTTTTATTTACTTTTCTAAATACTAATTTTTCATATTTTTGATAAACAATATGACATCAATCAAAAATAATATTGAGATTTTATCGAAAATTGAATTGAAATCAGCAACTATCGGATTAAGAAGCGATGGCATAATTCAATTTTTAGTAAAATCTAACATAGGAGTTACTGTAGAAGATGCAAGAGAAATGGTTGATGCAGCTGGAAAACTTGGAGGCGAGAAAAAACATTTGATTCTGATTATAGCCGGTAAATATGCGCTAGCAGATAAAGAAACAAGGGAGTTCGCTGCAAGTTCAGAAGGAAATAAATATACAATTGCAGGCGCTTTTGTGATCAGAAGTTTGGCTCAACGGATTTTAGGGAATGCTTATATCAAAGTAAATAAACCACTTACTCCTACAGCACTTTTTTATAAAGAAGAGGATGCCGTAAATTGGCTCAAAAAGTTTTTATAATTTCCCCTCATTTATCATACAACTTTTTACTGGAAATTCAAAGCCATTTTGAGAAATTAATAAATAATTTTTTTTCAACAAAAATGCTCGCTTTAGGCCGAATTTAAAGGGATTGTTATTAACAACTATTTCTACCTGAAATCACATTATTCTTGTAACTATATTTGAAATTCAAACCAAATTTGAAACAAATAAAATGCTTACACGAATTTCACTTATTAACTCCAAAGTTTTTGGAAAAGCGGAGCTAAAGCTCGACAATTGCGATTCTCTTCAACTCGTTGGCCCCAATAACATAGGGAAAAGTACATTAATATACGCTTTGAACTTTTTATTTATTGTTGATGGTCAAAAAATGTCATTTAGCGGGCAACGAAAAGGTGATAAAGAAACAATTCACCATTATTTTCCCACTCACAACAAAAGTTTCCTGGTATTTGAGATAAATAAGTTAGGTTACTATTGTATTCTCGTAAAACGCAATACAGAAGGCGAGCTGGAATATTACAAAATAGAAAGCGAATACAACGAAGAATATTTCTTTGAAACAGAAGGCTCACACCAACGTTTGCTGAATTTTGATGAAGTGCTAGGAAAGCTCATCGAAAAAGGTGTAGCACATACCAAATTCACTACCAAAACCGATGTCTTTAATTATGTCTATCACAGAGGAACAAAAAACAATGCTGTTGTTTGGCTCGAAGATACAGTGAAAGCGGATGGATTAAGTAATAATTTTTCGAAAGTATACCGTTATCTGATCAATTCAAAACTGATTACCAACAAAACATTAAAAGAATCTTTGATCATTGCTGATAATCGTGAGAACGAAAGTTTGAACTTTTCGCAGAAGAACAAAAAAGATATCATCGATCTGTTACGTATCAATGAGGAAATAAAAAGCATAAAGTCTGTGCGTACTGATTTTCTTGAGTTCAGAGAGTTAGTAAAAATGTACAATTCGAAAACAAAAATTGTAAGTGAATTACTTTTTGCATTCAATAGTTCTTATTCAACGGCCATTCCTGAATTAGAGATAACATCTTTAGATAAGGCCAAAAATATTTCTACCATTCAAAATGAGATCAATGAAATATTAAAACCGAAAGAATTAAAATTTGCTTCCCGCATTGGTGAAAAGAACTCTGATATAAAAAACAAAGCCACTGTTTTATTTGAGAAACAAAGCGAGTTAGAAGAAATAAATAAATTTGAAACAGTTCAATTTTTAAGAGAATCATTAAAAAATTTGGATGATGACCGTAAAGAAATTGAAACCAGAATTACAACTGTTGAAAGCCAAAAACTATCCAGTAAACAGTTAGAGCTGCGCATTGATAAGCTAAATCAGCAGATCACTTCTCATGAAAACCAGATCGAAAATTATAGCAATTTATTGATCCATAAAATTTCGGATAATGAAGATGTGAAAAAATTATTGAATTCTGTTTTATCTGAGCAAGTTACAAGCCTTTCAAGTAAGCAAATCAAAAAGCCGATTCAAAAAATATCAGATAAACTGCTTGCTATTTTTGATGGACAAATTGATATTTCAAAAGGAATTGAATTAAAAGAATTTAAGTCGATCAAGGAATTAAAAGAAGAATTAAAAGCTTTACAAGCGGAGAAAAAACAAACAGAAGGGCTTCTTAAAACTGTTGTTGATAAAGAGAAGACTGAATCTAAACTTAATTCAATTTTAACTGAAATTGAGTTGATCAAAGAAAAAATCAAGCGAATTGAGAACAAACCGAATCTTGAGCATCAGATCAATGCAGTTAATTTAGATGTTAAAAAGCTCCAACATGAGAAAAAAGATCTTGAAGATTTATTAAGCACGCTGGTAAAAGAAATTTCGCAAAAAGAAATTACGCTTGAAAAATTACAAGAAGAGAAACGTAATATGGAACTTCGTGTAAAAGAATTAAAAGAGCGCAAGATTGAAACAGAAGCAATAGAAGTAGAGCCAACAGAATATGAAACAAATGATAATCTGGATTATATCTATTCAAAAATTCAAATTCATCAAAAAGATCGTTTCGAATTAAAAGCAAAGAAAGATAGCACATTCGATAATTTGAAATATCGTTTACGAAATAGCAGTGCTGATGAAGAACAATTTATAAAATTTGTTGAAGAAGAAATTGCCTGTTTAACAGATAAAGAACGTAGTATTGATGGCTTGTTACAAAGTATATCTACACAATTTGCTAACCCTGCATATACATTATTAAAGCG
>CAIXIP010000257.1 GCA_903919535.1 uncultured Bacteroidota bacterium
CTTAAATTCCTTATACTTTTTATTTACGAAATCCGTGAACTCTTGATGAAACTTTTCTTTAGAAAAATGCATTACGTTATTTATAAAATCTATTGCTTCATATTTTTTGTTTTCAGCTTCAAACTGTTTAATTGCACTAATTATCGATTCTAAATTTTGATCTTTAAAAAATAAGCCAGTTTTCGGAGAAACAGATTCCTTGTAACCTCCCAAATAAGGAACAATTACTGGAGTTCCAGAAGCTTGCGCTTCTACAATTGTAATTCCGAAATCTTCATTGGCCGCAGCCAGAAAAGCTTTAGCATTTTTAATAAGCTCGATAAGTTTTTTGTTTTCAACAAAACCTAATATTTCAACATTTTTAGGAGCTAATTTTAAGAGTTTTTTTCTGTTTGGACCATCGCCAACAACTTTTAATTTTAAATCCGGCAACGCCTTAAATGCCTTCAACAAAAGCTCTGTTTTTTTATAACTTACTAAACGTGATACAGTAACATAGTAATTTTGCTTCTGAGTTTCAATTTTAAATTTATTAATGTCGACTGGAGGATAAATAACAACTGCTTCTCGATTGTAATTTTGCTTTATTCGATTACTAACGTTTTTTGAATTAGCAATAAAATAATCAACACGGTTAGATGTTCTTTTATCCCATTTTCGAAGATTATTTAGCAACCTAGAAAAAATAAATTTACTAATTGGTTCCTTTACTGCATCTAAATATTCTTGCTTCAAATCCCAGGCATACCTTACTGGACTATGGCAATAACAAATGTGAAGTTGATGTTTATTTTTTTTTATCCCTTTTGCAACGCAATATGATGAAGAAATTATCAAATCATATTTATCAAGTTTTAATGTTTCAATTGCTCTAGGAAACAATGGAAACAGAAAACGATAAAATCTTTTACTTAAAGGAAAGTGTTGTAGAAAAGTTTTTGATGTGGTTTTGTTATTTATGTATTTACGTCTCTTTTCATCATTAAGAAAATCGAACAAACAATATACATCGGCATCAGGATAACAAAAAAGTATTTCACGAACTACTTTTTCGGCACCACCAATTTCGTTAAACCAATCATGCACTACTGCTACTTTCATTATCTTAATTCAGAAATATATTTATAAATTTCTTTTGCAGATTTTTCAAAATTAAACTTCACTCTTAATTTGATTATATCATTTGCATCTATAACCTTGTTTTTTATTTCCAAAATCGCTTTTTCAAAACTGTTCGAATTATTTAATTCAAAATAAATTGGTAATTCATTAAATGATTCTTTAAAAACAGCTAAGTTAGAAGCAACAACGGGAATACCAAAAGATAAACTCTCTAAAATAGGAATACCAAAACCTTCATATAAAGATGGATATATCATTGCAGAGGCATTGCTTAGCAGTTTAAAATACTCTTCATTAGAAACATAACTGTATTCAATTATTGATTTAGTGGCATGAATTGTTACATTTTGATATGAATTTTCAGGATTATTGAGTACGAGCAACTTGTATCCATTTTTTGTAATGACATCAATATTTTCAATAACCCAATTTGCATTTTTTCTTGGGTTGTTTGATGAAACGAGCATAACATATTTAAAATCGAGCCTCCCCCCTTCTATTACTGGCATTTCATTGTATCCATTCGGAATAATCATGATCTTCTCTGCTTCTATGTTATAATATTTTACTAATTCAGTTTTCGAAAAATTGGAGACAGTAAATATCAATTTTGCTTTTCGAACTATTCTGGGAATTAATAACTTATACCATTTAGTGAATTTTGTCGTAAACCATTTCTGACCTGGCTGTTCAAATGCAAGGTCATGAATTGTCACAATATTATTCGTGGAGAATAGAGGAGCCGAATTACATAAGCTTATTAATAAATAATCTTTCTGTTTTAATAAATAGATGGGTAAAGAGATTTGTTCCCACAAAACACCTTTTAATAGCCCGATTGACCTAGTTTTTATGCCTTCTATATGAACTGACCTAGGTGTTAAAATCTCAATATTCGGTTCAATTTTAATGAGTTCATCCATTATGCCTAATGCAAAATTTTGAACACCAGATTTTTTCTGAGTAAGAAATTTCCCATTAATTATTAGCTTCATCAGGATTTTTGATTGAATATTGAACCAAAGTAAATATAATTATTTATTATTTATAGAACTCTGCAAAAAAGAAGACCTGCACCACTAGTATATCATTTTAAAAATTATAAAGTGTAAAAATAAATGAGATTTTAATATTCGAAACTTCCTAAAAATATCTTATTTTCGTTAGTCATACATGAAATCAAGAACAAGCTATTTAGTCTATTTTCTAATTTTAAAAAATCTTCAATTAAAATACAAGCATTCAATACTTGGATTTGTATGGAGCTTTTTACATCCGTTATTTTATTTATTGGTTTTCAATTTTGTATTTTCAAAGGCTTTTTCTCAGATACAACATTATTCACTCTTTGTAATAAGTGGATTAATCTTTTGGATTTATTTCTCTGGCAGTTGTAATTCCCTTAGTCAGACATTTATAAGAAATGCACAATTATTAAAATCATTAAATGTCAATAAAATATTATATCCGATATCTGAACAAGGCGCTGAACTGGTAAGCTTCTTATCCGGATTTCTTTTATTCGCTTTCTTGATGCTTTATCTAGGCATGACCATCAATATTTCATTTTTATGGATCATTCCGATAATACTATTATTTACCATTTTTTCATTTTCACTGGGCTTAATATTAGGGTCGTTAAATGTTTTTTTTAGAGATATCGGAATCCTATGGAACACTTTAAATCCTGCTCTGTTTTACCTATCCCCAATCGCATTTTCGATTGATATTATTCCGAAAGAATATCAATTCTACTTTAAACTTAATCCCCTTTATCATTTCTTTTTTATTATCAGAAATGTATTATATGAAGGCACTGCTCCTTCCTACATTCAACTTTTCTATTGTTTATTGATTACGATACTTACTTTGCTTTTAGCACTGTTTGTATATCGAAAAACACGAAATGGTTTTATTTCAAATTTGTAACATGATGAACGTAGCAATAGAACTAAAAGATGTTTCAGTAAGTTATCTTCATAACAAGAAGGGGATTTATTCTGTGAAAGACTTTTTCACAAAAGGTGGATTGGTATCACCTTTTGATAAAAAAGTAGTTTTAAAAGATATCAATTTAAAAATATTTGAAGGAGAATCTCTTGGAATATTAGGGAAAAATGGGGAAGGAAAAAGTACATTATTAAGAACAATTGCAGGAATAATGAAACCTGATAAAGGGGAATGCATTGTTAACGTGGAGATATCGCCTTTATTAGCTCTTGGGGTTGGTTTAGAACTGGAATTAACCGGATTAGAGAATATTAAAATATATATGGCTTTAAGTGGAAGGTATTCAAGAAATTCGATAAAAAAAGACATTGATGCAATCGCTGATTTTTCTGAGTTATCTATCGAACAATTGAAGCTTCCTATAAAAATGTATTCAACAGGTATGCTTTCACGATTAGCTTTTAGCACGGTAATGACTACAGAACCAAAACTTCTGATGATTGATGAAGTATTAGCCGTTGGTGATAAAGGCTTCCAAGAAAAATGTAAGAAACGGATCCATCAAATTAAAAATAGTGGTACAACAATTTTATTTGTTTCTCATAACCCAGATGAAGTATTGGAAGTTTGTGAACGAGGAATTTGCCTCAGAGATGGAAGAATAATCTATGATGGAACAAGCAATGGCGCAGTAAATGAATACAATAAATTATTTGCATAGGAATGTCGAGCAGAAAAGATAAAGAAAGAGTTGATAGAAATAACAAACTTTTGCTCCATAAAAGGAAGCAAGAGAGTGTTGTTGTGCCCGAACCTAATTTGGATATTGAACAATACAATAATGAATTAAAAAAATCCAAAAATGAAGTTGTACATCTTCATTCTCAATTAGCTAATGCATTTAAAAGTATTGACCAATTAATAAAAAGAGTTGCAGAATTAGAAAGTAGCAGAGTTTATAAATTAAAACGTTTTCTTTCTTTTTATACAAAACGTTTAAGAAACAACTTTAAAAAAGGAGATAAAAAAAACTTTTTTGTTATTGTTTATAATTATGTTTTTAAGAGAGGGATAAAAGTTGGACGTGTTATTTCTGCAAAAATTTTAAAACATACTTATTTGTTAGTTGAGACTAAAAAAGTGATTATAGTGGAAGTATTCAACGAAATGCTCGCAAATACTCAAGAGTATTCCCAGTACTTATACCGCAAACAAATCAACAAAAGCAAGCGAAAACACATCCTTAATGAAATAAAGAACTTCAAACAAAACCCCGTATTCAGTATTGTTATTCCTGTTTATGACCCACCAATCGATTTTTTTACTCAAGCATTGGATTCTATCATCAATCAAATTTATCCTCATTGGCAAGTTTGCTTAGCTGATGACTTTTCAAAAGATCAGGAAGTAAAAGATCTAATTGAAGAATATTGCAAAAAAAACGAGAATATAAGAGTTGTTTATCGTTCTGAAAATGGACATATCTCAAGGGCATCCAACTCAGCATTAGAATTAGCTACTGGTGAATATACTGTGTTGATGGATCAAGATGATCTTTTAAGAGAAGATGCATTATTTGAGATGGCAAAAGTTATAAATCTAAATAAGAATGTTGATCTGATCTATTCTGATGAAGATAAAATTGACGAGAATGGGTTACATTCTGTTCCTCACTTTAAACCTGACTGGAGTCCTGATAGTTTATTATCAAGAAATTATTTAGGTCACGTTTGTGTATTTAAAACATCACAACTAAAAGAAATTGGTGGCTGGAGAGTAGGTTTCGAAGGAAGTCAGGATTATGATCTGGTTTTAAGATATACTGAAAAATATACCAAGATATTCCATATTCCTGAAGTTTTATATCATTGGAAGATCCATAGAGATAGCGCTGCATCAAGTGAAACAGCAAAGCCATATGCATACCGGGCTGCTCAACTTGCTTTAACTGAAGCAATGGAACGAAGAGGCTATGAAGGTGAATTTGACTTTCTGGACGGATTTAGAGGTTATCAAGTGCGTCTAAAAATCAAAGATCCAGCTGCGCTTGTAAGTATCATTATTCCGACAAAGAACAAGCACACTTACGTTCGTAAGTGTATTGATTCAATAGTTAATAAATCGACTTATAAGAATTATGAAATTATTTTGATCGACAATAACAGCGATGATAAAAAGTTTTTCAACCTGATAAATCAGTACAAAAAACAAACTAAGTTTAAATTTAAATATGTCAGAGATGAACAGCCATTTAATTTTGCAAGACTAATGAATCTTGGCAGAAAAAATGCCAAAGGTGAGTATTTAATATTATTGAATAATGATACAGAAATTATAACAAAAGATTGGATAGAAGCCTTTATTGAACATGTTCAGCGACCTGAGATCGGAGTTGCAGGCTGCAAATTGCTATATGAGGATGATACGATACAGCATGCCGGGGTTGTTATTGGGTTAGGTGGTGTTGCAGGGCATGGTCTGGTCAGAGAAGACCGATCAGGACCGGGATATTTTAATTATATAAATTTACTGAATAATTATTCCGCATTAACTGCAGCATGCATAATGGTGCGAACAGAAGTTTATGATCAGGTAAAAGGATTTAATGAAGAATTTGTTGTTGAATATAATGATGTTGATTTTTGTTTGAAAATTATTGAAGCTGGCTATAGAAACTTGTATATTCCTCATGTTGAATTATATCATTATGAGTCAATTTCAAGGGGACACCCTCATTCAACAAGTGAATCGTATAAACGACATGTTATTGAAGTAAATAAGTTCAGAAAAAAATGGATGAAATATGTGGATCACGATCCATGTTACAATCCTAATTTAACACTTGGTTCTGAAAATTTTGGAATAAAGATTTAATAAATTTAAACGAATGCTGTTTAGCACACCTATATTTTTATTTTGGTTTCTGCCAATGGTATTGTTCTTCTATTACATTGTTAATAGGGAATATCGTAATTGGGTGCTCTTATTTTTCAGCTTGCTATTTTATGGTTGGGGCGAAGGACAGATGCTTACTATCATGCTGGCCTCCACTTTTATAAATTATTTTTTCGGGATACAAATTCAACAATCAAAAACAATCAGGGTATCAAAATTGATGTTGTTTTTTGGAGTTACTTCGAATTTGAGCATCCTACTCTACTATAAATATTCTAATTTTTTTATTGACAATTACAATTTTGCTGCTTCTCATTTGGGAATTGACCCAATAACATGGGAAAAAATAGCTTTGCCTCTCGGCATTTCTTTTTATACTTTTCATGGCATAAGCTATATAATTGATGTATACAGAAAACACGCAACAGCACAAAGCAATCCATTTAAATTGGCCTTGTATATTTCATTTTTTCCGCAACTGATAGCGGGTCCAATAATTCGTTATAAAGATGTAGAACATCAACTTGATGAACGTAAAATTGATATTGAATTATTTGCTTCAGGAGTAAAACGATTTGTAATCGGGCTATCCAAAAAAATATTGATTGCAAACATTGTCGGGCGAATTCCTGAGTTTGTTTTTAAAATGCCAGAGTCCGAATTAAATGCCTATTGGTCATGGTTAGGTGTTATTTCTGTTGCCGTTCAATTATATTTTGATTTTTCAGGATACTCGGATATGGCAATAGGTTTAGCCCGCATGTTCGGCTTTAGGTTTCTTGAGAACTTTAATTATCCTTTCATTTCTCAATCGATGAGAGAGTTTTGGACCCGTTGGCACATCTCACTTTCTAACTGGTTCAGAGATTATGTTTACATACCGATGGGGGGAAATAGAAAAGGTGAACTTCGAATGCATTTTAATTTATGGACAATATTTCTCCTAAACGGTATTTGGCATGGAGCAAATTGGTCTTTTGTAATTTTCGGATTTTATCATGGATTTCTATTAACATTTGAGCGACTAGGATTTTCTAAAATCTTAGACAGAATCCCTAGAGTATTCAGAAGCTTCTATGTATTTATTGTATTCGCTTTAGGCGATATATTATTTTCTATTGATGACATTCACCATGCGAAAGCCTATTACATGTCATTAATGAATTTTACAACACCAGATGCATTTAACCGAATCAACTTGTATCTAACATCAGAATGGTATTTTACTTTACTTGTCGGACTTATATTATCTGCTCCTACTGCTGAATACATTTTTTCAAAAATTAAAAACATTCAATATAAAAAGGTAATTGAAGCCGTATTCATAATAGGTCTATTTGTATTATCAATAAGTGAATTAGCCAATACAAGCTATAATCCGTTTATCTATTTTAGATTTTAATGAAGAATATCTTTATAA
>CAIXIP010000258.1 GCA_903919535.1 uncultured Bacteroidota bacterium
TCACAACAGTTTCCCCTAAAATATTTGTTAATCGTATTTGATTAATTTCAATATTAGAATTATCAATAGAAATATAAGTACTTGCTGGATTAGGGTAAACTTTAATATAATCCCCAAAACTTTCATGAATACCAGTACATAAATCAATACTAACTGTTGTAGATGTTGTAACAGGGCATGTTCCTGCTGTTATATATGAAACTGTATATGTATTTGAAGAACTTGTGCTTACTCCTATTAAACCTGTAGCAATCCCTAATGTTAATCCCACTGGAAGACTTGAAAAAGTACCGCCAGTTACACCTGTTATATTGCATGGAGCATCATTTGCAGTAACACAAAATGCAGTGTTCGCATAAGAAATTGATGCAATATCTGTAGGGTTTACTGTTATCGACAGTGTAGTAGTTGTTGTCGTACATTCTGCAGCTGCTGGTGTAAAGGTATAAGTAGTAGTTGCCATATTGTTTATTGCTGGCGACCATGTTCCTGTTATACTGTTGGTTGATATGGTTGGTAATGCAGCTAATGCCGCTCCACTACATATTGGATTTACTGCAAAAAAAGCAGGTGTAACAGTAGTAGAATTAACCCAGATTGCATGTGATATAGTAGTATTTGTAACACATTGACCAGCTGTAGGTGTAAAGTAATAATTTGTCGAAGCTGTATTGTTTATTGCCGGTGACCATGTGCCTGTTATTCCATTGGTTGATGTAGTTGGCAGCGGTGCTAATGTTGATCCACTGCAAATAGTATCTACTAATACAAATGTTGGCGTTACAGTTGGCGTTACTGTTATCGTCATCGTTGAAGTAGTGGCACATTGTCCAGCTGCTGGTGTAAACGTGTACGTTGTAGTTGCCATATTATTAATTGCTGGCGACCAAGTTCCCGTTACACCATTGGTTGATGTTGTTGGTAAAGTAGCTAATACAACGCCACTACAAATTGGTGATACTGATGCAAATGCTGGGCTAACAGGTGTTGAAATTACTGTTATTGTTCCTGTTGCACTTCCTGTTCCGCAACCACCTGTTAAAGGTATGGTGTAATTAAATGTCCCACCTGCTGTTGGCGTTCCACTTATAGTAATGGTTCCTCCAGACCAGTTGGCTATTACTCCTGTTGGCAAGCCTGTAGCAGCGCCAATTCCGGTACTACCAAAAGTAGCATAAGTTATATTAACAATCGGAGTATTTGCACACACTGTTTGATTATTAGTATTTAGTACAGAACTTAAAGTAGATCCGGTTAGACAAAGTTTTGATACAAAAACATCATCAAATCCTCCTGCACCATAGACCGTTTGAAATGCTCCTGCAGTGATGTCGTAATTGGAAGAAAAAGTGAAACCTGTAATGTATGCATTGCCGATGCCATCAATACTAATGGAATTACCAGCATCCAACGCACTTCCACCAATATAGGTAGAATAGAGAAGACTTGTGCCGCTGGCATTCAATATAGTTACAAAAACATCATCATCCGTGCCGACATGAGTAGTTTGAAATGCCCCTGCGATGATATCGTAATTTGTAGAGTAGGTATATCCAGTAATGTAGGCATTTCCGTTGCCATCTACTGCAATGGAATTACTGCAATCTTCCAGCGATCCACCAATATAGGTAGAATAAACAAGGGCTGTTCCACTTGGGTTCAATTTTGTTACAAAAGCATCATTGCCTCCTTGTTGGCCAGTTTGAAACGCTCCGGCAGTGGTGTTGTAAAAGTTACCCGCTGAACCCGTAATGTAGGCGTTCCCACTGCCATCAATAGCAATGGCATTAGCCCTGTCAATAGTAGTTCCGCCAATATAGGTAGAATAGAGAAGTGCTGTCCCGGTTGCATTTAGTTTCGTTACAAAAGCATCATCAAGCCCTCCTTTGGTAGTTTGAAAGGCTCCTGCAGTAATATCGTAATCGGAAGATGCTGTATAGCCTGTAATATAGGTGTTTCCAGTGCCATCTATACTAATCGAATGTCCATAATCAGCAGAACCTCCACCAATAAATGTAGAATAAATGAGAGCTGTCCCTCCGGCATTCAGCCTGGTTACAAAAACATCATAATTTACATCTTTGACAGTTTGAAAAGCTCCCGCAGTGATGTCGTAATCGGTAGAATTTGTCTGTCCTGTAATGCAGGCGTTACCAAGTGTACCAATAGTAATGGAATTTCCAGCATCATCAGTACTACCACCAATATAAGTTGAATAGACAAGGGCTGTTCCAGTAGCGTTGAGCTTTATTACAAAAGCATCATTACCAGTTCCCACCTTTGTAGATTGAAATACCCCTGCTGTGGTGGGATAATTAGTAGAGCCTGTGGCTCCTGTAATGTAGGCTAAATTAGTGCCGCCTATAGCAATTGAACTGCCTTGGTCAAAACCACTACCACCAATATAAGTTGAGTAAACAAGGGCTGTTCCAGTCGCATTTAGTTTCGTTACAAAAGCATCATTAGCTGCAGCTTGGGTAGTTTGAAATACACCTGCAGTAACATCGTAATCAGCAGAACCTGTTTTACCGGTAATGTATGTATTCCCACTTGCATCTATCGCAATGGAAAATCCCTGTTCAGCATTAGCTCCACCAATATAAGTGGAATAAATTAAGGGGTCAATAATAAGAGTTTGGCTATGGTCGTATGGAGCAAGGGTTATACCCCAACTTTGTCTATTTGTTTCTTCCTTAGAAGCAGAAAATTTTGAGGCAATAACTCTGTTGTTGTTTTGTTGGTAGGTTTTTAGTTCTGCCAATTGCACTTCGCCAAAGCGGGTTGTAAATGTTATATTACCGTTTTTGTTTAAAAAGGTTTTGCTGCTTCCTTCCAAGCTAAATTTAATTTGTGAAGGATTGGCTTCAGGCTTTACTATGTAATCGTAACGCAAATTACCATTATCGAAATAATAGCGAACATCTATACCATTATACACATTTTTTACAAGAGCTTGATTGTATATACTTACGTTAGTAACGTGTTTATTTGGGTCGTTTCCTAAAAAATAGTTGTAATAGGCCGCTTGTTTTTCTTTGCCTTCAGGTGAAACGTTTTGGTTTTGGTTTTGGAGCTTCATCCATACTCTGTGGCCTAAGATTATACCCTCTTTTTTATCTTCATTTTTATTTTCTTCTAGTTTATAAAAAGTGTATAAGACTCCTTTTTTTGTAATCCAAGCATCTAAGCCGTTTATACGGGTTAAGTACAATACTTCATTGGGCCATTGCCCTTTGTTTTCGATAAAAAATTGATGATTAACTTTTGCTAATGCCGATTGTGCTTGCCCATTATTTTTGGCATATACTACATTAAAACCTAAAAATAGGCTTACTAAAATAAAAGAAAGGAGTTTTTTATTCATATTTTTAATTTTTAGTTTATGCATTAATACAATTCATTTTTTATTGGTTTTCGATAGTTTGTTTTACTCAGTTCA
>CAIXIP010000259.1 GCA_903919535.1 uncultured Bacteroidota bacterium
GCAACATTTTGCCCTGTTACTGGTTAAAAGCGAGTTGATGTATGTACTCATAAATTCGGCATCAAATTTATCAAAAACAAAGAACGTATTTTCACCCTTTATACCATTTCTTATTGCTATTTCGCCAAGCAAAATATTAGGAAGTGTATAAACAAATACGGTAGGGCTTGGAAAATAATTGTTTTTGTCGATTGTGGTCTGATATTCTGTATCCGTTTCTAATGAGGAAACACTATTTGCGACCACAATAGCTATATCTTCTTTTTTATATTTCTCAGTTATTTTATTAGTTTTAATCAACAGTTCGGAAGTAATAAAGGCCAGTTTACATAGCGAATCCATTTTATAAAATTTCGGGTAAGCCATTTGGTAATGCTTGTATACTGATTTTAAAAAACCAACAGCAGAATTCTGCTCTCGATCAGAATAATCAACAAACGAATTGATAGAAACCTCAGAAGATTTTATCGAGCAAAATGACGTTATATAATTCTGATCTGACATTAATTTAATTGTTTTTGAAAAAGCACTGCAACATTACAACCGCTAAAACCAGCAGCTGTTTTAAGACAATTATTGATCTGTTTCGAAGTTGTTTCTTTTATGATATTTATTGGTTTTGAAACACCTAATTCATTAAAATTATATGTACCGATCAATGTATTTTCGCGCATCGATTGCAACCCGACAATTGATTCAATTACACCAGCAGCACCTAATGTGTGACCAAAATAACTTTTAAGACTATTCATCGGAACATTTTCTAAATGAGCCTCCGTAATTGCTAATGATTCCATTTCATCATTAAACAAAGTTGCTGTACCGTGCCCAGAAATAAAATCTATTTCAGTTGGTTTTACATTGGCTTCGGTTAGCGTTTTTTCAATAGCTATAAACAATCCATCTCCTGTACGTGAAGGTCCGGAGATATGATTTGCATCGTTTGAGCTCGCTCCAGCTTTAACAACAATTTTCAAATCCTGATTAAGATTCTCTGAATTATTGGTCAGCACAATTGTGCCGCAAGCTTCACCTAAGGAAATACCATCTCGGGCAGCATCATATGGTTTTGCTATTTGACTGCTAACAGCTTTAAAAGATTGAAATCCTGAAACAACAAAATGAGTTAATATATCAGCACCAACAACTATTATATTTTCGTATTGCTGCGTTTCCAGCATTCGCTTGCCAACTACAAGCGCCAAAGCTCCAGAGATACAGGCATTTGAAACAACAACCGGATTGTTTGGATTATTGAAATAACGTGAAATCGCATTTGCTGCTTCCCAAAGAAATATCCGTTTTTTGTCAAAATTCATAGCGACAGAAGCATCTAGCAGATCAATATTCCCTTTGGTAGTCGATAAAATAATAAGTGTTTTTTTATTGGCAATATCAATCTTAGGATTTTGCTTAATAACATCTTTAATGGAAAGGATTACAAGTTTTTCTAAACGAGTAAATTCCTCTTTGGCGTTTAATTTGTTAAACTCCGAATTAATTTTATAGGAATCGATTGCTGCAGCAAAAACAGGTTCAGGGGATAATTCAGAATGTTCAAAATATTGAACACCCGTTTGCATTTTTTTTAATTGCTCAAAATTTTCAGCAGTGGTAAAGCCAAGCGGAGAAATAATATTATCAGCTGCAATGAATGTTTCAAGTTTCTGGCTCATCTATACGTAATCAAATTATTATATTCCTAAATTACGTTTCTTCCACTCTTCAAAAAAAACAGGCATCGATATATATAACTCATGCTTTAAGGTCATAAATACTTGAGTAGTTTCTCCTGTTGCTACTAATTCATTATCAGAAAGACGAAATATTTTATACTTAAAAACAACTTTAGCAGCGGGAGAATCAACATAAGTGGTTTCAATTATTACTGAATCTCCATATTTCACAATTTTTTTAAAATCAACATTCAAACGAATAAGAGGCAATGCGAACTTATGTTTATATACATCCAAATACCCTAATTCATATTGTTGCCCAAATGCTTCGCGACCGTCTTCAAAGAATTTTAAATAGTGACCATGCCATACAATTCCAAGTGCATCAATCTCACTAAAACGAACAGGAACTTCTGTCCGATTGGTTAATTTGTGAACAAGTGTTTTTTCTATTTTAGCTAAGGTTTCCATTTTGTTTTTAGGAGCGCTAATTTAATAAAAATCCATGGATTTAAGTATGCGAAACACTATAAAAATCGGATTATTTTTTAATGATTATTTGGTTGCCGCCTTATTATAAAAATAGGATGCTCCTATAGCAAAAGTGAAGAAAGATAGCAGTTTCAATGCAAAAGGGAGAATACATTGCACTGTCCCTTGGTTTAGAAAAACTTTATGAAATGCGCTTAAAGCCCAGTAAAGAGGTGAAAACTCCGAAAACATTCGAATTGAATCAGGCATTACGTACACAGGAACCCAAATACCTCCCAGTGCAGCTAATATCACAACTGAAACAGCTCCAAATGTTGATGATTGCTGATGAGTAGAAAATATAGTACCTACCAATATTCCATATCCTGTTGCAGCCAAACCTGTACTTAATGCCACAATAAAAACTGCTGAGAAACTATTTCCAATCACTAATTTTGGCAAGCCTAAATGTGGCAATAAAAACATCCCTACCATTAACATTAACAAACATTGTATCATGCAAATGAAAAGATAGGAAGTTATCTTCCCTGCCATTACATTAATATAAGAACCCGGCATTGTTCTTAAGCGTGTATAACTCCCATCATCACGTTCTTTGATGATGCTTCCTGCAAGAGAAATAACAATAAAAAACATTCCGAATATTGTCCAGGCTGGCACATTATGTTGAACTGAATTTAAAAGCAATGCCTCTTTGGGAGTATCAATAGTGCTTACTTCAGCAAAATTTACAAAGTCGCCAATTGGCTCTGATTTAGAAACTTGAGAGTCATCGGTCTTAAATTGTTTACTAAAAATATCCATAATAGTTTGTGTCTCTATTTTAGATGTAGATTGCTTTAAAGAGCTTAAAATAGAAGCTTTGAATGATTTTTTTGTTTCAGGGGCAAATAAAATTTGAATATTTAAATCCGCGGCTACAGACACTGTATTTGTTTTTGATGGATCATCAAAACCAACCTCTGTTAGCTTTTTAGCAACAAACTGGTTTACTTTTGCATTTAATAATTCAGAAACATTTTTGGGAATAATTATTCCAATTTCAAAATCACCTCCTTTAATGCTTTTCTTTACTTGCTCTTCATCATCTTGTTCTTTTTGGATCTCAAATATTTTCGATTCTTTCAATCCCTTTTCAATTGCAACACCTAAGTTTCCGGTATCATTATTTACAAGCAACAAAGGAATTTTAAATTCCTGATAATCACGAAAAGGAGCATCTTGAATCAACGCCATTATTGTAATTAATGTCATCGGCATTAAAAACATAATCGCCAATCCTCCCCTGTCACGCAGAAGGATCAATAATTCTTTTCGTATAGTTGCAAATAAACGTAACATTACTTAATTATAATTTTTAAAAACCTATTCATCTAAATTGCTTTTTCCAATTCAATTAATCCTTACTATCATTACTTGAGAAGCCTTCGCTTATATTTCGACAAACTCAATATGACCATACGCGCGGTCAGTCTATGTTTG
The DNA here is from genome assembly GCA_903919535.1 of uncultured Bacteroidota bacterium. GTDB lineage: Bacteria > Bacteroidota > Bacteroidia > 2-12-FULL-35-15 > 2-12-FULL-35-15 > 2-12-FULL-35-15. Next base: position 3,651 of record CAIXIP010000259.1, read on the forward strand.
TCGAAGACTTGGGTTCTCGATCACCATACTCTATTAAACACTATTACGTAAATCCGCACTCATTCTCAATTTGTAGTTGTTAGTCTCTTAATTTTTTTCCTGTCAATTTTAAAAACAATTGTTCTAAATTTTCAGCCGAATGTTCAGCGATTAAAACTTTTGGTTTACCACTTGAAATTATTTCTCCATTATCAATGATAGCAATATCAGAACATAAATTTTCTGCTTCTTCCATTAAATGTGACGTGTAAATTATTGTACAGCCTTTTTTATTTAGCTGATGCAAATGTTCTGTAATTAAATTACGCGATTGAACATCGACACCAACAGTCGGTTCATCAAGAAATAATATTTTTGGTTGATGCAAAATCCCTGCAATTAAATTTATTCTGCGTTTCATACCTCCTGAAAATGTCTCTACTCGCTTATTTGCCTGAGCTTGCAAACCAACAATTTCAAGATGCTCGAAGATATTTTTTTTCAAACGTTCTCCTTTTAAACCATACATATTTCCAATGTATCGTAAATTTTCAAACGCTGTCAACGTAGGGTAAAGTGCTATTTCCTGTGGAACCACACCAATTTGTTGTTTGATCTTTTCAAGTTCTGTGCTTATTGAAAGTCCAAGTAACTTTGCTTCTCCACCTGAAGCTTTTATCAAACCGCAAAGCATCGAAATAGTAGTTGTTTTCCCTGCACCATTGGGCCCCAACAATCCGAAAATACTGGATGATTCTATTCTAAAAGAAATATTATTTACTGCAGGAGTAGCAGAACCTTTGTATGTTTTAATTAAATGATTTACTTCGATTGCGATGGTGGAGGTCATTCTTCGTGGTGCTAATGTACAAATGTATTAAAATTCAGCATTTTCTATTACTTCTCGATACTCTCCCTTCGGTCGAACTCGAAGTGACCACGCGCTTGTATTATCAAGTATTTTTTTGAACCAACCTTTAAATAAACTTTAATCTTTTTTTAAGAATATTTTCATTTCACATTCTGCGATCGTTTCACCGTTCACTGTAGTTTTTCCTGTGATAATTGTAACATCAAAAACAACCTGTTGAATTACAACTTCTGTTCTTAATTCGCTACCAACTTTAGGTAATTGATGAATTATCAATCTTTTTATTGCACCAATATATCCAACAGGAGCAATAACCTTTTCTCCATTTTTCTCCATTTGAGAAATCATGTAACCGACACCTAATGCAGCTGTTTGTGCAATATTTTCAATTATTCCAAATTCAGAAAAAGCTCCATTCTCACAGAAAATGTTTTCATTTTTGATTGTAAAGCCAGAAATAGTAGTTGTTTCATTATGAAGCCACAACTTATCGACCATCTCTATTGGTGGCTTTTGTGGTATGAGAATGGAAACATCTGCTCCTTCTATTATTGGTTTGGCGGTTAACGTCATGGATTAAACTACTGTCAACAATGCGTTACCATAAGAAAAACGAGCACTTTCAGGAACAGACAACATTATTTTTTGTCCTTTTTTTAATTTCCCGGATTCCATCAATTCTTTTAACGCTACAAAAATTGAAGCAGAACCAATGTTACCGACACTAGATAAATTCACGAACCATTTTTCAGGAGGTAAACCAACACCACTATTTTTCATGGCAACATCTACCCTTGAACGGAAATATTCGGAAGAAATATGTGGCAAAAACCAATCAACATCTTTTGGATCAAGATTGTGTTTTTTTAATAATTCGATGTATCTTATTGTTCCAAATTTATTGATATTCTTTTCCAATAAACGAGGATCTTGTTTCATTGCAAAAATAGATTTTTCGATCCACTCTTTCGGCTCATACTCATTCCAGCCGTGTATATTTCCTTCTGCATCTTTGTCTGATCCAGCATACATACAAGTTTCTGATTCATTTGCGAATGAACAGATATCTATTCCTTCTATTTTTAACGATATTCCATCAGGATTTGGAGTATCTGTTAGAAGGGCTGCTGCTGAACCATCTGAAAGCATCCAACGTAAAAAATCTTTCTCAAATGATATTAATGGATCAGCTTCTAGTTCCTTTAATTTCAATGCCTCTTCCTCAAATTTTTGGCTAATCATCCATGTAGATAATTTTTCAGAACCTGAAGTAACTGCATTTTTTGAATTACCCGTCAAAATCGACATGTAAGAATACTTTAATGCATTCATACTTGTACAACAAGCACCTGAAAATGTTATTGTTTCAACAGGGCGTGATTTCAATAATCCATGAACCATTACACCGTGAGCAGGAATTATTTGGTCGGGCGATGCGGTACCACAAGCTAAAAGTTCTATATCGTCAAGTTTAAAATCTCTAGTACAAAGAGCACGAATTGATTCTGCTGCTAGTTCTGCATTAGAATGAGTGCTTTTTTTGTTTTTATCCATTGCATAATAACGAGTTGTGATTTTATTATTACGCAAAACTATAGATTTAGAACGGGATTTTTTTCCATCAACAAAACCCAGATATTCTTCAATTTCATCATTGCTAACAGGCTTTCCTGGCAAAAATCTTGCAATACGATTAATGTAAACAGCTTTATTCATTTTTTATTTAATTCTTTTTAAGCTCAAATAACAAAAAAGGAGCGTTTTTGTTTCAGTTTTTTGTGCGAAATGCAAAAATAGTAGAATTAATCAAATTAGAGGATATGATTGTGTTTTTTTCTGACAACAAAAAGGGAGAAATTACTCTCGTAGTGAATTTTGAGAATAATATTCAATATCAACTTTAATTCTTTTTGAAGCAAATAATGGAGCCATCCGCGAAACAATAGTAATTATTGGAGAAAGAATAAGCATCCCGATTGGAAGTAGTATTCCGAAACTTCGTACACGCCCTCTTCTTTTGGGATCTTGGTATTTCCCTTTTTTTAAAATAAATTTTGAATATATTGGAAACATTATACTTGCTCTTCCTTCCAAAAGCATCAAATTTGATTTTATTTGTATAGCTCCTGCATCAACCAATTCTTTTTGCTGATCTGTATAATTGCCAGTTTTAAAATGTTTCAATACAATATCACCAAACTTTGGTGCTTCTTTCAAGTCTTCTTCGGAGACACCATATTTAGGAAATATCCCAAGAAACTTACCTCTTCCCCCTGTTAAAACAAAAGCCAGAACTGTTACAACTGAGATCAAATTTGGCGCTTTATCCACAAAAGTTATGTTGCCTACTAAATTAGCCTTCAACTCTTTTAAATGAACTTTTATCTTTTCCTGACTATTTATCCACATATTTCGACATGCAACAATCGTAACAACAGGTTTATTCATCATTACTTTTTTTGCATCATCCGTTTTAAGAAACGAATTTATTGGAATAGAAAGTGATAAAAACCATGCTTGGTAAGCGATTATGACCAAGTCATAATTATCATCCGGATTGAATGAAAAAGGTTGCAGTTCAAAAGGCACACCAGTTACTGTTTCCGGAAACGCCTCACAAAATTCCATATAACGCCATGGAAAAGGAAAAGGCTTTATCGGTTTAATATTTTCATAATGAATGGAAACATCAGTATTATTTTCAAATGGAGCAAGTGTTGCCCTTAGCGCCTCATTTAACTGTCCTGATTGTGTGTAATAAACAACTAATACTTTTTTCATTGGAGTGTAAAAATAATAAAATACTCATAAGTGGTGTAAAATAAAAAATGCGCCCCAAAGTATTTCGGGACGCATTTTTAAAAAATAAAATATCTATTTCGATAGCGTTTCGTCAATCTGAAATTGTAATGTTTGAGGTTGCATTTTCTCAGGAGCAACTTCAACAAAAGTACTATTCCATTTAACAAACATCTCCACAAATTGCATATCCATTGACTTCCCCCCTTGCATACGATCCCACACTAAAGTAAAATCATCACTTTTCCCTTTTGTTAAAAAACTGGCTTTTGCTTTTGCTTTCGATTTGGCATTTGCATATTCATTTCCATCAGGCATTTTCACTCCTGCTTTAGAAGGGAAAATAAATCCAATCTTATCACCTGTGTATGTACAAGAAAACTTAACAGAAGTTTTTTCTGTTTCCTTGCTTACTTTACTAAGATTACAGTTAAAATTACCTGCAGTAAAATCATTTTTTGTTACGGGTAATTTGAAATCTGGTGCTTCCACACCTTTCGCATTTGAGGATACTTTATACAAACCATCTAATTGAAAAGAATAGCTTGTAACAGAATTGAACGGTCCGCCTTTTAAATTTATTGTAATATAATCATTATCATTTGGAGAGATCAACAACCACTTTTCTGAAGGAACCATTTCTTTGCCATTTATTACAAACCGGCCTTCTTCAGGTTTATATAGAACATAATCGTTTGTTTTGTTAGTAATCAACAATTTGAATTTTGTTTCTTTTTCTAATCCAACTGCATTATCTACAGTAATTATCAATTCATTATTTTCAGTTTTTGAATCTTTATAAACAATCTTCTCATATTTTTTTTCTTTTTGAGCAACAGCTGAGCCTATTGCACAAACGGCAACTAATAAGGTTAGTACAATTTTTTTCATGATCATTATATTTATGGTTTATTTCATTAATACAAATATGTTACAAAAAAAAGAATTATTAAAATTATTCTTGTTTTCAATTACCCCAACTTCATTTTA
>CAIXIP010000260.1 GCA_903919535.1 uncultured Bacteroidota bacterium
CTTCAAAAGTTAAAATTTTCTTAATTTGATAAAAGCTGTTTATAAGTATGTGAACTATCACAATAGTATGTAGCATTTATAAGGATTATGACAATTACATTAAAATTTTTACGACTTTCGTTTTATAATTTGTAACAAAACCATGACAAAAAAAATATTCCCACTCCTTCTACTTTTTAATTTCTACTTTTTAATTGCCTCGGCTCAAGCACCTCGCTCCTATACTTCTTCCGAAATTTTATTACAGCTAAAAAAACTGAACACAGTTGGTTCGGTATTGTATATCGCGGCTCATCCCGATGATGAAAACACTCGATTAATTGCTTACTTAGCTAATGAAAAATGTTTACGCACTGGTTACTTGGCTTTAACTCGTGGTGATGGAGGTCAAAATTTAATTGGTGCTGAACAAGGTATTGAATTAGGAATTATTCGCACACAAGAATTGTTAGCGGCAAGAAGAATTGATGGTGCTGAACAATTTTTTACACGTGCTTACGATTTTGGTTTCAGCAAAACTCCGAAAGAAACTTTTGAAAAATGGAACCATGATTCGGTGCTGGCTGATGTGGTTTGGGTGATCAGGAATTTTCGTCCTGATATTATCATCACACGTTTTGCAACTGATGGAAGCGGAGGACACGGACATCATACAGCTTCGGCAATTTTAGCTGAAGAAGCTTTTGATGCTGCAGCCGATCCGAAACGTTTTCCTGAACAATTAAAATATGTGGATGTGTGGCAAACTCGAAGAATGTTTTACAACAGTGCCGCACGTTTTTTTAATCCGAATGCCGATTTGAGTAAACTGTTAAAATTAGATGTTGGCGGTTACAACGCATTGCTTGGAAAAAGTTACGGTGAGATAGCGGCCGAAAGTCGCAGTATGCACCGCAGTCAGGGATTTGGAAGCGCCAAACAACGTGGAGAAAGTTTTGAGTATTTTAAACCAATTAAAGGCGATACAACAAATCTGAAAGACATTTTTGATGGAATTGATTTTAGTTGGAAGAGAATGAAAGGTGGAGAGAAAGTTGGTGAAATGATTGCAAAGATTTTGAAAGATTACAAAGTTGAAGAGCCTGTTGCAAGTCTGTTAGCATTTGAGAAAGTTTACTCTGAAATTAACAAACTATGTTATAAAAATTATTACTTTAAATTAATCTTAGCTAATAAAATTATTCAAAACATTAGCGGAATATTTATTGATGCAACCTGCTCTGAACCTAATATTTGTTTGGGAAGTAATCAAAAATTAACATTATCAATATTAAACAGAACTTCATCTAATATTATTTTAAATAAATTACAAATTGATGGAAGTCTGAAAGGGGAATTTTTTCCTTATGATACTTTTATAACAAAAAATCTTCTTAAGAATATTCCTCTAAATATTATTTCCCAATCAACTTACAAGGGAAGTGATGCAATTTCTCAACCCCATAATTTAGTTAAGCCAATTAAAAATAATTTATTTGATATAGATGATGAAATGATGCGTTCAACTCCTGAAACATTTGTAAATTCTGGAGGAACAACTCATTTTAAAATTGATGAAACAGAAACCAATATTCCTTTTATTTTCCAATACAAATGGGTTGATCCATC
>CAIXIP010000261.1 GCA_903919535.1 uncultured Bacteroidota bacterium
ATAACAATGTTATCTAAATTCTCAGATTTCCCTGATGTGAGTTCATCAAAATTTTAAGTCCTTGAAAATCATCCATAAAGTTCGATAAATCCAACCCGTAGGGTATTTTACCAGATTTTCGTGAAAAACATTTGAGTTTTTGGGGGAAACACTGGCGTAACATTTTCTTAACATTTTAATCTGAATTATATATTACATTTATCGCGCTTAAAAGTGAGTATATGCAAAAAGCTATAATTTTATTTTATTTACTTCTTACCTCAATATTTTCCATTTCTCAAAACGAAAATCTTGATTCTCTTAATAAACAACTGAAAACTACTTTGGTTGACACGTTAAGGATTAATATTTTGAATGCTATAAGTCGACAAAACTTTCTTAATGGTAATATTGACGAAATTATTCCTGCTGCAAATAATGCACTAGTTCTTTCTCAAAAAATTAATTTTAAAATTGGTGCTTTTTATGCCTATAAAAATATTGCATGCGCTTACAAAATGTATGGAGAGAACAAAAAAGCGTATGACTATTTTGATAAAGCCTTGAATTTAAGTAAAGAACTTCAAGACAAGAAAAATGAAGCAGATATTTTACGATTAAAAGGACGACTTTATGAGAGTCAAGATAATTATGAACAAGCAATTAAGCTATTTCTTGAATCATTGAAAATTTCCGAAGAAATTTCTGATAGAAAAGGAATTGCAAGTTCATATAATGATATTGGAATTATCTATTCGAATCAGAGCAATTATACTAAAGCTTTAGATTATTATAACAAATCTTTATTCCTTCGGAAACAATTGCTTGATATTGGAGGTGTTTCTGACACATATAACAATATTGGTATTGTTTATATGGATCAAAAAAAAATTGACTCTGCAATTAGTATGCACCACATGTCCATTAAAATCGAAAAGCGCCTTAAAGATAAAAATGGTCTAGCTCTTTCATATAATAATTTGGGACTATGTTATAGATTGATTCAAAAAAATGATTCAGCTCTTTTTTATCACAAAAAGTCATTACGTCTTAATGAAGAAATGAAAAATAAAAAGGGAATTGCCCTCGCTTCCTATAATGTAGGCTCTGATCTTCTTAATCTTAATAAAATTGACAGTGCAAGATATTTTGCTGAAATATCTTTAAAAAATAGTCAAGAAGTTAATAACCTTTACATCAAGCAATTTATACTGATAAGGGCAATGATATTACTACTGACCAGTCAGGAAACATATATATTACAGGTGGAATGGGGGATGGATCAAATGTAGATACGGTGTCTGTTCATAATTTTGATTCAAGCAATCCCAATTATCAATTTATAAACAAAGGGTATAGTGATATTTTTGTAGCGAAACTTACAAGTACACCACCAAACGTTTCTTTGATTGCAACACCAGCAAGCATTTGTTCTGGCGGCTCTACACTTATTACTGCATCCGGAGCTTCAACATACACTTGGTTGCCAGCAACTGGGTTGAGCAGTACTTCCGGAGTGACTGTTACAGCAAGCCCTTCTAACACAATTACATATACTGTGACAGGTGCAAACGGTGGTTGTGTCGATACCCAACAAGTCACAATTTTAGTTAATACTCCGCCAATAATTTCGGTTTCATCAACTTCTGCTACAATTTGTAAAGGAGATTCTTCCGGTATAAATATGTTAGGTGCTTCAACTTATTTCTGGTCACCTTCAACAGGATTAAGTTCAACATCAGGAACAAGTGTTATTGCAAATCCAAACACAACCACTACCTACACAATTGTTGGAACAAGTAATGGTTGTACCGATACGACAACGCAAACTATAGTTGTTAATGCCTTGCCAACTGTTTCAATAATTGGGAATAATACTATTTGTAGTGGCGAATCAACGACATTAACAGCAAGTGGAGGAACAATTTATTATTGGAATACATCAGCTACAAGCGCAATCATTAGTGTTTCTCCAACAAGTAATACAACATACGCTGTAAGTGTTACAGATGCGAATGGATGTGTAAATTCGATCACACAACCTATAACGGTTAATACAACACCAGTAGCAAATGCAGGAACAAATCAAACAATATGTTCAGGACAAACGGCAAATTTAAATGGTACAGGAGGTTCAACATATTCATGGAGTAATGGACAAGGAATTGGTAATATCTCTGTTACACCAACAACTACAAGTACATATACTTTAACAGCGTATAATGGAAGTTGTTCTGATACAAATACTGTAACCGTATTCGTAAATCCCGTACCAACAGTAAATTTAACGAATGATCTTACAATTATACAAGGAACTTCAACAGCGCTTTCTGCAACAGGAGGCGGAAGCTATAGTTGGTCACCGGCAACAGCATTGTCTTGCACAACATGTGCTAATCCAACTGCAAGCCCAATGGCTTCAACAATATATTGTGTAGATGTAACCAGCTCAAACGGATGTTCAAGTTCATCTTGTGTAAATGTTACAGTAGATATTCAATGTGGTGAATTGTTTGTTCCCAATGTTTTTTCTCCAAATGGAGATGGTAAAAATGATGTATTGGAAGTGAAAATAAATCCAAACTGCGTAACAGATTATAATATGGTAATTTTTGATAGATGGGGCGAAAAAATATTTGAATCGAACGATATAAATCTATCGTGGGATGGTACTTATAAAGGCAAAGCACTTGATAATGCAACTTTTGTTTATTACCTAAAAATAACATTAATCAATACTGAAGCTCCCGTTTCAAAAAAAGGGAATGTGAGTATTATTAAATAAATTTCAAATTACGTTCATTCCCTAAAACCTTACGCATATTAAGTTCTCCTGTTTTTGATTTGTTATACAGTTAATTTTATTGAACAATTTCAATATTAAATTAATCAGCAAATAAAATAATAATGAAACAAATCAGGCTAAATTTAATTGCAACTTTAAGTATTTTATTTTTTATAAATAATATACAGGCTCAAGTTTCGCTGAATTGGGCAAAACATATTGGAGGGACTTCAACAGATCAAGGTAGATCTATTGCAATAGATGCAGCGAATAATATTTATTCCACTGGCTATTTTAATGGCACAGTCGATTTTGATCCAGGCCCAGCTATAGTTAATTTAAATTCTGGTAGTAATGGCGAAGCAATTTTTATTTCTAAACTAGACTCCGCTGGAAACCTCCTATGGGCAAGACAAATTGGGGGCGGGTATTCAAATGTTGGGGAATCAATAACTGTTGACTCAGTTGGATATGTTTATGTAATGGGCGAGTTTCATGGCACTGTGGATTTTGACCCAGGCCCAGGTGTTCATAGTTTAACTGAATCATCTACCAATAATCATTTTGATATTTTTATTTTAAAATTAGATTCCTTTGGTAATTATGTGAATGTAATACAAATTGGATCAACCTCAGGATATGAATATGCAAAATCAATTAAGATTTACAATAATCAAGTGTATGCAACAGGGTCATTTCAAAATACTGTTGATTTTAATCCGGGCACTCCGGTATATAATTTAACATCGGTTTATCAATGGAACATGTTTGTTTTAAAATTAGACCTCTCTCTTAATTTTGTTTGGGCTAAACAAGTAAATAATGTTATGGTAACAAGCATGGTCCTTGACACATCAGGCAACATTTACCTTGCCGGAAGTTTTAACAATCAAACAGTCGACTTCGATCCGGGATCATCAGTATATAATTTGTCGGGATCGCCAAATGGTAATCAAACAGCTTTTGTTTTAAAATTAAATGCAGCAGGTGCTTTTGTATGGGCGAAGCAAATTGAAGGGGATGCGACAATCGAGAATATTTGTTTAGCTGTAGATATGTCGGGTAATGTTCATCTTACCGGAGCATTTTATTCTGGTTCTTCTTCTGCTGCTGGAGGTTGGTATGGTTCTATAGATGTAGATCCTGGTCCAGGGGTTTTCTCTTTTACTGATTTTGTTACTTGGAATAGTTTTCCATATGATCTATTTATTACGAAATTAAATACGAATGGCGATTTTGTGTGGGCGAAACATATTGGCGGCACAGGTGGAATCAAAGTCTCATCCATTGAAGTAAATCCATTCGGAAATGTTTATGTCGCAGGTAATTTTGGTGGAGGAGTAACCGATTTTGATCCAGGTATTGGGTCTGATAGCTTAACAGGAACTTCATCATTCGAAATTTATTTGCTTAAATTAGATGCAAACGGAAATTTTGTTTGGGCAGAACAGTTTGGCGTTTGTGATCCTTTGGCTGGAGGAGATCCGGATATTAAAATTGTGCTGAATAATTCATGTGATATATACTTGGGTGGAACGATAGGCAGCTTTGCAGGTTCTGCATCTGGGAACGCAGACACTCATCCTTTTGAACCGGCTGATTATGACCCAAGTTCTAGTGTTTTTAATATGACCACAAATGGTTATAATGATATTTATATTTCTAAGTTAAAAGACGGCAATTGTTGTTCAGCAGCTCCACAGGCTTTAATAACTCCTTTAAGTAGTATAAATTTTTGCAGTGGAGATAGCGTTATTTTAAATGCAGGCTCAGGTTTTTTATCTTATTATTGGTTGCCTTCAGGCCAAACATCACAAACAATTACTATTAATTCTTCTGCAAATTATTCCCTTGTAGTAACGAATGGTTGTGGGATTGATACATCTTCTGTCATTCCAATTATAGTTAATGCTACTCCGACTTCAAACGCAGGAGTAGATACAATAATCTGTTTTGGCCAAGGAATCCCTCTTACTGGTACGGGAGCTACAACATATACTTGGTTGCCATCAACAGGATTAAACACCACTATAGGGGCAACAGTACTCGCATCACCCACTGCAACTACAACTTATACCCTTACAGGTTCAAGCGGAATTTGTTCAAATACCGATAGTGTTACTGTTGTTGTTAATCCATTGCCAAGCATTAGTTTAACTAACGATCTGTCAATTACCCAAGGTAGCTCTATAATGCTTTCTGCAACAAGCGGTGGAACATATAGTTGGTCTCCAACAACAGCTTTGTCTTGCTCAAATTGTGCATCTCCGACAGCTACACCTTTCGCTTCAACTACATATTGTGTTAACGTAACTGATTCTAACGGATGTGCCAGTTCTGAATGTGTAAATATTACGGTAGATATTCAATGTGGTGAATTGTTTGTCCCCAATGTTTTTTCTCCAAATGGAGATGGTAAAAATGATGTGTTGGAAGTAAAAATAAATCCAAACTGTGTAACAGATTACAACATGTTAATATTTGATAGATGGGGCGAAAAAGTATTTGAATCGAATGATATCAATTTATCGTGGGATGGGACTTACAAAGTAAAAGCCCTTGATAATGCAACATTTGTTTATTACTTAAAAATTACCTTAATTAATACAGATGCTCCTGTTTCAAAAAAAGGAAATGTGAGTATTATTAAATAAATTATTCGAATTATATTTATGATATTACTGTTACTTTTATCATACAAGAAATATATATCTGAGGGGCAATTCGCAATAAATCATTAATAGTGATGCAAGTGATTTATTTTATAATTGTATCACTTGCAATGTTGATTAATAATCTGTTACATAACATTCCAAATTCGTCTTAACATTGCGGCCTAAAATTAATACTATATTTATCCTCCACTTTCGATAAATTGCATGAAAAAATTTACTACCGTATTTTATTCGTTTTTTATTTCCTTTTTATCTATATCGCAAAATAGCAATATTGATTCACTTTATAATCAACTTAAGTTTACCACAAATGATACATCAAGAATCAATTTGTTAAATCAAATTAGCAGACAAAACTATCTAAGTGGTAACAGTGATGAAATAATTCCATCTGCAAATAAAGCATTAATCCTGTCTCAAAAAATAAATTACAAAAATGGGATTTTATCTTCATATAAAAATATAGCATCAGCATATAGGATGTATGCAGAAAATCAAAAAGCTTTAAATTATTTTAAAAAAGCCTTAAACTTAAGCGAAGAGCTGGGTGATAAAAAAAGCGAGGCTGATGTATTGGGATACATGGGGCTAATCAATGAAAGTCAAGATGATTTTCAGCAAGCATTGAAAAAAATTCTTGCGTCATTAAAAATAAGAGAACAAATTGGAGACAAAAAGGGTATTGCTAGCTCTTACAATTATATTGGGATTATATACTCTGATCAAAATAACAATTCAAAATCACTTGAATACTACTTCAAATCATTGGAGTTAAGGAAAGAATTAAATGATAAAAATGGGATTGCTGAAATATACAATAACATTGGTGTTGTGTACATCGATCAAAAAAAAATTGATTCTGCAATTTTAATTCATCGTATGTCCTTAAAAATTGAAAAAGAACTTCAATTGAAAGAAGGGATTGCACTCTCCTATAACAATCTTGGATTGTGCTATCGAATAATAAATAAAAATGATTCAGCACTATTTTATCATAAAAAGTCTTTGGCAATAAACGAAGAGATGAAAAATAAAAAAGGAATGGCTCTTGCTAATTATAATGTTGGTGCCGATTTTTTGAATACTAGTAACATCGACAATGCAATACATTTTGCAGAAAAATCTTTAAAAATCAGCTTAGAAATAAACAACTTATACGTTCAACAAAGTGCTAATTCTCTTTTAGGGGAAATTTATGAAAAAGGAAAAGATTTTAAAAGAGCACTATTCTATAAAAAAATTAGCTCGCAGATTATTGATTCAATTTATAATATTGAATCACAAAAAAATATGGCTGAAATGAATATAAAATACGAAACGGAAAAAAAGGATAAAGAATTAATTAAACTTGAAAAAGAGAAACAGATTAAACAGCTTGAAATCAATAATCAAAAATCTGAAAAGCATCAGTTAGTTATAATTCTTCTAGCTGCATTACTTATAATAACAATCTTAGCGCTTTTTACAGTGGTAGTAAAAAAGACAAGTAATAAATTAGTTATTACAAATAAAATATTAATCAAAAAAAATATTGAAATTGACCAAAAAAAGAAAGAAATAAATACTTTGGCAATTCAGATTGCTCGATTTCAAAGTCAAATGAATCCTCATTTTATTTTCAATGCTCTAAATGGTATGCAAGCTTCAATATTGACAAAAGATTTTGATAAATCGTTAAACCAATTACAAACTTTTTCAAAATTAATGAGATTAACATTAAATTTATCTGAACAGGATTACATTACCTTGGAATCGGAACAAAATTATTTAAATAAATATATTTCGTTTGAACATCAACGGTTTGTAAATAAGTTTTCATTAATATATAATATAGATCCTAAAATTGAAATTTCTAAAACATACATCCCTCCAATGTTGCTGCAACCGATAATTGAAAATTCAATAAAGCACGCAGGACTGAATAAAATACAAGATGGGGTAATTTGTGTGAATATATTTATTATTAAAACTGAAGGTGTACTTGATTTGTTGCAAGTTGAAATTTCTGATAACGGTTGTGGATTTAATACTTTAATTTTAAATTCAAGCACTATCTCAAAAGGACTTTATCTAACTAAGCAAAGAATTAAAATGGCTCTCGAAAAATATGAGATATTAAAAACTGATTACTATTTTAGTATTAAGTCTAATAGTGATTCTCCAGTTAGGGGTACTGTTACAACATTTTATTTGCCTTATAAAATTGATATAAATGTATAACTGTTAATAAATTTATTAATTTAGTTGATATGATTTGTATAATAATAGATGATGACTCCTCCTGCATAAGTTCACTAGAATTAATGCTTAAAAAATATTATCCAAAAATTACTGAGATTCATACTGCCCAAACTATAGATATAGGAATAGAACAAATTCAAAAGTACAATCCGGACTTAGTGTTTTTGGATATTGAAATGAATGGGGAAAGTGGTTTCGATTTATTTTTAAAAATCCCTAAACCGGAATTTGCAGTTATTTTTGCAACATCACATGATAAATACATGCAAAACGCGATTAAAAACGCATGCTTTGATTACTTATTAAAACCAATCGATACAATTGAATTGGTAGAAACTTTGAACAGATTGGAAATTCATATTAAAGGAAAATTATTTAACTCGCAAGCTACAATTATTAATAGCCTATCCTTATCAAATTCTTCTAATAATAAAATTGCTATTCCAACTTCAAAAGGGTATGTTTTTTTAGCCACGTCTGAAATAGTCTGCTGTTTTGCAGATGGGAAATACACTGTTATACATAGTTCTTCTTCCGAAAAAATTACATCTACCAAAAACATTGGAGAATTCGAAGAATTTCTTGACAATACTGTTTTTTTTAGAACTCATCGTTCATGGATAATTAATTTAAAAAATATTAATTCCTTTTCAAAGGGAGATGGTACAATTATATTATCTAATGGAATGAATGTAGATTTAGCTTCTCGAAAGAAGGAAGACTTTTTGAAGCTATTCAATATCTTTTAGTGAAAAGGCTTTTGCGCTTAATCCTTCTTATCCCACTTTCATACCCTCAAACATATCGACTGTTAAGTTTCTGGATAATTGAATTACCGTATCGTTAATTTTATCTTGTTATAAGATTAAGCTATTGTGTTCAATTGTTAAACAATCTTCATTAATTGAATTCAATTGGTATAGCGAGCAAATATTGATTAGCATTACCCCCTTTGTTTAAAAGGGAAAGTAATTAAATAGAATATTTTTTATCGACAATTGTTAAAAAAAATTACATGAATAAACGATCTACTAATCAGAAGAAGGCAATTAAATATTTTGCTGTATTTATTTTTGTGATTGCATTTAACCCTAATTACTTAAATGCACAGCCACCCTTTCAATGGGCTAAACGCATGGGAGGTTCTTCTAAAGACATGCCTTCGGTAGTAACTGTAGACCAAAATTGTAATATATATACTACTGGTATATTTCAAGACACTGCTGATTTTGATCCAGGGCCTGGCGTTTTTAATTTAATAGGTGTTGGTAGCTGGTGGAATGGATACATTTCAAAATTAGATGCGAATGGAAATTTTTTGTGGGCAAAGCACTTGGCTGGTATAGCTTGTTACCCAGGTCCTGTTGTTATAGACGCTTGTGGTAATCTTTATATCTCTGGTTCTTTTGAGCAAACAGTTGATTTTGATCCAGGGCCAGGGGTATTTAATTTAACTGTAAATCCTGCGAATAATGAATTTCGTGATGGTTTTATTTTAAAATTAGATGCGAATGGTAATTTTTTATGGGTCAAACAAATAGGAGGTACTCAAAATACACTGCCAGGGGGCATGAAATTGGATGTTGCAGGAAACATTTATATGACAGGGGCATTTTCTGGGACAGTCGATTTTAATCCTGCAGTTGGCACATTTAATTTGGTTTCAGTAAATACGGACGCTTTCATTTTAAAATTAGATGGGAATGGAAACTTTGTCTGGGCAAAACATGTGGGTGGAAACGTTGCATGTCAGGGAGGCTCTATTGGTTTAAATGCATTCGGAGAGATTTATGTTGAAGGTAGATATTGGGGTTCTATAGATTTTAATCCAGGGGTAGGTATTTTTAATTTGACTTCTGCTGGAATTTGTGATGTTTTCGTACTAAAACTAGATGCTTTAGGGAATTTTGTGTGGGCAAAAAGCATGGGAGGGACAGGATATGACTACGGTGACGCGATGACGGTTGACGCATCTGGTAACGTTCTAACAACAGGGTCTTTTGAGGGAACATCTGATTTTGACCCAGGTTCAGGTGTTTATAATTTAACTTCAAGTCCGTCAAATCCGACAACTGGTTATTATGATCATAATATTTTTGTTTCGAAATTAGATGCCAATGGTAATTTTTTATGGGCAAAACAAGTGGGAGGTGTATCTGCTGAAGAATCATGGGCCATTGCAGTAGATCCGTTAGGAGATGTTTACACAACGGGCTATTTTATGACACCCACAGTAGATTTTGACCCAGGACCATCCGTCTTTAATCTAACTACAAGCGGTGTACAGAGTGGGAATATTTTCATTTTAAAGCTAAACGCTGCAGGGGATTTTGTTTGGGCTGCAGAAATTGGCAGCATTGTTAATGATTCAATTGTTAACGTGGGGCATTCTTTAATAGTGCCAACTCCCGATAATATTTATACTGTTGGTCAATTTAGAAATACGGTAGATTTTGATCCAGGTCCAGGTGTTTTTACTTTAACAGCACCAGGTCCAGTGCATCCTTATCCTAACGAAGAGGCGTATATTTTAAAGTTAGGTACTTCTAGTAATTGTAATAACTCACAAACATATTCTCCAGTAATAACTCCATTAAGTAGTACAAATATATGTGTTGGTGATAGCGTTATTTTAAGTGCGGGGTCGGGTTATTTAAGTTACTATTGGTTACCTTTAGGGCAAACCTCGCCAACAATTACAGTTTATTCTCCTGGAAATTATTCAGTTATAGCAACTTTTAATTGTGGTATTGATACATCTGCTGCTATAGCGGTTACTGTTAATTTGCCGCCAACAGTCGCTTTATCTGCAACATCACCTATAATATGTTCAGGCGATTCCACAACGATAACAGTAACTGGTGCTTCTGCATTTTCCTGGTCACCAGTTACTGGATTAAATTCTTCTTCAGGTGCGACAGTAACAGCGAGTCCAAGCACTACTACTACTTATACTGTAACCACAACAAATGGAGGGTGTGTTGTTACTCAAGCTGTTGTCATTACAGTTAATAATTTACCTTTAGTTAATTTAACTCCAATTTCACCCATCATATGTTCTGGTGCTTCTGCTGTAATAAATGCAACAGGTGCTTCCACATATACGTGGTCGCCATCTACCGGTTTAAATTTGTCTTCAGGTGCAACAGTAACAGCTAATCCTTCAATGACTACAACTTATACTGTAACAGGCACGAACGGAAGTTGTGTTGACACTCAAACGGTTATTGTCACGGTTAACCCTTCACCAATACTTATAGTATCCGGAACACCATCAACTATTTGTGTTGGCAATTCTGCAAGCATTAATGCATTAGGAGCCACTACATATACTTGGTCGCCATCAATAGGTTTAAGTTCTACCACAGGTTCAAGCGTAACAGCAAATCCTAACGTCACAACAACCTATACAGTTGTTGGCACAAGTAATGCCTGCACTGATACCTCAACACAAACTATTGTTGTGAATTCACTACCAGTAATAAGCTTAACAAATGATCTAACAATTATACAAGGTACTTCAACAGTTCTTTCAGTATCGGGGGGGGGGAGCTATAATTGGTCACCTGTGACAGCATTGTCCTGTACAACTTGTACTAATCCAACAGCAAATCCATTGGCTTCAACAACATACTGTGTAGATGTAACCGATAATGGATGTGTAAGCTCTGAATGTGTAAACATTGCAGTTGATATCCAATGTGGGGAGCTATTTGTTCCTAATGTTTTTTCTCCTAATTCAGATGGTAAAAATGATGTATTGGAAGTGAAAATAAATATTAATTGTGTGAGAGATTTTAATATGGTAATTTTTGATAGGTGGGGTGAAAAAGTATTTGAATCTAACGACATAAATATAACGTGGGACGGAAGCTATAAAGGGAAAGCATTAGACAATGCAACGTTTGTTTATTACTTAAAAATAACATCGCTAAACACCGATTCTCCTATTTCGAAAAAAGGGAATGTGAGTATAATAAAATAGATCTATAAAAATGATTAAAACGCCCACGAAAACGCGTCAAATAATCGGCATTTTAGTAGAATAATTACGTCTGGAAATTAGTAATGCGAAGCTATGATTAGGGCATTTATTTAAAGTTTTATAGCTTTTATCAAAAAATAATATATGAAACAAATTGTCAGTTTTCAGATGAAGGTAATTAAAATGCTTGTTGTCGTTATTCTATTACTTATAGTTGAGTCGTTTAAATTAACTGCGCAAGTATTGGCTGAAACCTTGAGTGTATCTTCTAAAAACATCTCTAAACGTATGGTTTTGAACATGGCTATGCGAACATTCATTTTTTGCCTGGCGTACAGTCCTCTTATGTTAGCTGCACAGAATCTTGTACAAAATGGAGGATTTGAAAATAACACAGGCTTGCCTGTTAACGATTCAGAGTGGGCGCTGGTAGCAAATTGGACTAATTCAAATCCAGCATTAGGAGGTACACCAGATTACTATCATACAAATGGCATTGGTGCTGGGCAAATACCTAATACGTTTTTCGGAACGGTACAGCCTTTTCAGGGCAATGCTGTGATGGGTATGTACTTTTGGACTGCTTCTTCGCCAAATTATAGGGAGTATATCACGCAGGCTTTAGCAACGCCATTAACTGTTGGAAGTAGTTATACTTTTTCTTTTCAGATAACAAATGGTATTCCCCAATCTGCAGGAGGGTTCGGCACTCCAAATATACAAGTCGATTTCTCTATCGATTCAATTAACCAGCCTGTTAGCTCATCTGGTTATCCGCTTCCTTTAAGCTACACGCCTTTGTTAAATGCAGGAACAATGACCTACTCTGAAAATTGGATTCCGATGACTTATACATTTATTGCCACAGCCCCTTATGCCTATTTTTGTATTGGAAATTTTATGGATGACGCAAATACGGTTACTCAGCAATTACACTGGTTTAGCAATAATTTTATGCCATGTGCTTATTATTTTATTGATGATGTATCACTTACGCTTAATAATCCATGTAATATTAATCTTAATGTTATTGGTAATTCTCAAATTTGCCTTGGCGATTCAACAACACTTAATGCAACAGGAGCCAATACATATTCTTGGTCACCATCTACCGGATTAAATTTTTCTTCTGGAGCAACTGTAACAGCAAGCCCATCAATGACAACAACTTATACTTTAACAGGTATGAATGGAGCTTGTGTTGACACTCAAATGGTTATTGTTACTGTTAATCCTTCGCCAACTGTTATCACATCAGGTACACAAACAACTATTTGTGTGGGCACTTCTGCAAGCATTAATGCAACAGGAGCTTCCTCATATATTTGGTCGCCAGCCATTGGGTTAAGTAGTACTACAAGCTCGAGTGTAACAGCGAGCCCTATCAATACAACTGCTTATACAGTTATAGGTTCAATAGGAAACTGTTCAGATATGGATACAGTGATGGTGATTGTAAATCCAATACCAACAATAAGTTTAACTAATGATCTTACGATAGTACAGGGAAGCTCAATAGATCTTTTGGCTTTAGGTGGTGGAACATACAGTTGGTCTCCGGCATCAGCATTGTCTTGCACAACTTGTGCTAATCCAACAGCAAATCCATTGTCATCAACAACATATTGTGTAGAGGTAACAGATAATGGATGTGTTAGTTCAGATTGTGTAGATGTTATAGTTGATGTACAATGTGGGGAGCTATTTGTACCTAATGTTTTTTCTCCTAATGCAGATGGTAAAAATGATGTTTTAGAAGTGAAAATAAACCCAAACTGTGTGACAGATTATAACATGGTAATTTTTGATAGGTGGGGTGAAAAAGTATTTGAATCGAACAACATAAATATTTCCTGGGACGGAACCTACAAAGGAAAAACCTTAGACAATGCAATATTTGTTTATTACTTAAAAATAACATTGCTTAACACAGATTCTCCTATTTTGAAAAAAGGAAATGTCAGCATCATTAAATAAAAGGGTAAATATTAACTAAACAATTTATACATATTACGTATGAAAAAAATTACGAAAAATCAAACAAGGACAATACTGTTGTTACTCCTTTTAACCATAAATGCAGAGTTCAATAGATTACAAGCGCAGGCAGCATTCGGTTGGGCAAAACAGTTTACAAGAACAACCTATCCACCTCCATTCATAGACCAGTCGATGAACCAAAGTCATTGTGAAGGCAATGGTATTGCACAAGATTCAAATGGGAACACCTTTGTAACAGGTTTTTTTTCGGATACAATAGACTTTGATCCGGGTCCTAATTATTTCAAACTATACTCTCCTTATGCTGGACCAGATGGTGCTGCATATATTATGAAATTAGATGTGAATGGGGATTTAGTCTGGGCGAAAATGCTAGAGCCTCTTTTAACAGGCACTAATTTTCAATCAAACGGTACGTCTATAAAAGTAGATAAAAACAATAATATATATGTTACAGGAGATTTTTCAGGCACAGTTGATTTTAATCCAGGAATAGGTGTTTTTAACATGACATCTACTTTAGATTTAGGAAACATTGGCATCGGTAGTAAGGATGTCTTTCTTTTAAAATTAGATTCGAACGGCAATTTTATTTGGGCAAAATCATGGGGTGGTGGAGGTGCCGATTATGGAAAAGCCCTTGCTGTTGATGGTATTGGTAACGTTTATAC
>CAIXIP010000262.1 GCA_903919535.1 uncultured Bacteroidota bacterium
CACTCCGGTTTTGAATGCAACAACAACTTATTATGTTCAAACAACGGTAGGCGGTTGTACTAGCCCGAGAACAGGAGTTACGGTTACAGTCAATCCAACACCTGCTGCACCTACTGCATTAGGAACAACTATTTGTGATGGTAACTCTACTACTCTAACCGCTACTTCACCTGGCGGAACATACGATTGGTATGATGCAGCTACAGCAGGAACATTGTTAGTAACAAATGCAAATTATACTACGCCTGTTCTTTCGGCTACAACCACCTATTATGTGCAATCAACAATTGCCGGTTGTCCTGGCCCAAGAACAGCAGTAACGGTAACTGTTACTCCAATAGATGACCCTTCATTCAGTTATACTTCAGGAACATATTGTTTTTCTGGTAGTAACCCAACACCAACAATAACAGGAACTGCAGGAGGAACATTCAGTTCGTCTCCAGTTGGCTTAGTATTTTTAAGTACAACAACAGGAGAAATAAATCTAGGTGCAAGTACATTAAATACCTACGCAATAACATATACTACAAGTGGATCTTGCCCAAGCAATAGCAACGTTAATGTTACTGTTACAAATGCCCCAAGTGCAGCATTTACCTATAGCACGCCTTATTGTAAAAATGGATCAAATCCAATTCCAACATTTGGAATAGGTGCAAGTGCTGGTGTTTTCAGTTCTGTTCCAGTAGGTCTTACATTTGTGAATACAACGACTGGTGAAGTTGACCTTACATTGAGTACAGCAGGAACGTATACTATTACAAACGATATTGCGGCTGCAGGTGGATGTGCTGCTGCAACAGCCTCCTCTATTCTTACAATTGATCCGTATGCTACTGTAAATGCCGGACCAAATCAAATGATATGTGGAAACGGAACGATTACCCTTGCCGGTTCGATTGGAGGCTCTTCAAGTTCAGCAACATGGTCAGGTGGAACCGGTTCGTTCTCTAATATTAGCAGCTTAAATGCTATATATACGCCTGGCATAGGAGAAACAAGTGCTTCGTTGATTCTTACTAGTAATGATCCAGCAGGACCATGTTCAGCAGTAAGTGATACAATGATAATCACTATTAACACTATACCTGTAGCACCGACTGCTGCAGATGCAACTATTTGCCAAGGAACAACAGCGACATTAACAGCGACAGCGCCTGGAGGAACTTACCAATGGTATAATTCTGTTTCCGGTGGAACTTTGCTTGTGACGGCTGCTAGTTATACAACACCTGCTCTTGCTGCAACTACGATATTTTATTTGCAAACAACAATTTCCGGATGTGCAAGCCCTCGAACTGCAGTAACTGTAACCGTAACACCAATTGATAATCCTTCCTTCAATTATTCGTCAGGAACATATTGTATCTCTGGTGTAAATCCGACCCCGACACTTACAGGTGGTTCTTCAGGCACATTTACTTCTTCACCTGCTGGATTAGTATTTATAAGCGCAACAACAGGAGAGATAAATCTTTCTGCCAGTGCTTTAAACACGTATGCTGTAACATTTATAACAAATGGAACTTGTCCAAGCAGTGACACGGTAAATTTGACAATCACCAATGCACCAGATGCAACATTCTCATATGCAGGTCCATATTGCCCGAGCGGACTCGACCCTTTACCTACCTTCTCAATAGGTGCTAGTGCTGGTGTATTCAGTGCTTCCACTGTTGGATTGAATTTTATCAATTCTGCATCCGGTCAAATAGACCTAAGTACAAGTACCCCCGGAACGTATACGGTTACAAATAACATTGCAGCTTCTGGTGGTTGTGCCGCATCAACTTTTTCAACATCTGTTACGATCGATGTTGCTCCAACTGTTAATGCCGGTATGGATCAAACAGCGTGTATAGGAAATACAGTAACATTGGCAGGTGTTATCGGAGGATCTGCTTCAAGTGGAACGTGGACGGGCGGAACAGGTTCTTTTTCAAGTAACACGAATCTGAGCGCTGTATACACGCCAACACCAGGTGAAACATCTGCAACATTAACACTTACAACAAATGACCCAGCTGGATCATGCGGTTCAGTTGCAGATAATATGACCATTACATTCCAGTCAGACACTTCATCATTCAACTATCCGACATTGACTTATTGTATCAGTGGAACAAACCCTATCCCAGTAATTAATGGTGGATATACCGGTACATTTAGCGCTACACCTTCAGGTCTTGTTTTTGTCAGCACAGGCACCGGTGAAATAAATTTAAGTTCAAGCACATTAAACACGTATGCGATTACTTTCGTTTCGAATGGCACATGTCCAAACAGCAGTAGTGTTAATTTAACAATTACCAACGGAATGGATGCTACTTTCTCATATAGTGGCCCTTATTGCCAATCAGGAATAAATCCCATTCCTACTTTTGGTGTTGGAACAAATGCAGGTATTTTCAGTTCAACTCCTGTAGGATTGAATTTTATAAATACCTCTACTGGTGAAATTAATCTTACTAATACATTACCTGGCACCTATACTATTACCAATCTTATTGCTGCTTCTGGTGGATGCGCTGCTGCAACATCGTCAACAAGTGTAACAATTGACCCAACAGCAATCGTTAATGCAGGTGTTAACCGATCTGTTTGTGTAGGGTCAACAGTGACTTTAGCTGGAACAATGGGAGGGGGAGCAACAACAACAACTTGGAGTGGTGGATTAGGTTCTTTTTCAAATGTTAACAGTTTGACTGCTATTTATACTCCGGCTATCGGAGAAACATCTGTATTGCTAACACTTACAAGCAACGATCCGGCTGGACCATGTGGTAGCACATCAGATAACATGACCATTACAATAAATTCTATTCCGGTTGCTCCAACAGTTTCAGATACTACCATCTGTTCAGGAGATACTGTAATGATAAGCGCAACTGCCCCTGGTGGAACATATCAATGGTATGATGCTGCATCGGGCGGAACATTATTAGTTACAAATGCAAGTTATACAACTCCAGTATTATTTTCATCAGCTACTTATTATGTTCAGACAACAGTATCAGGTTGTACTGGACCACAAACTCCAGTTACCGTAACAGTAACTCCTCCGGCAATTGTTACCGCAGGAACCGATCAAACAGTTTGTGGAAACAATGCTACAGTTGCGCTTTCAGGAAATGTAACGAATGCCTCTGGAGGAATCTGGACAAGCTCTGGAACAGGTACTTTCAGTCCAAATGATTCGACACTTACTGCAACTTATATTCCTAGTGCTGCAGATATCGATTCGGCTAGTGTTCATCTTATTCTTACTTCCTATGGAAACTGTGTAGCTGTTGCTGATACAATGTTATTGACTTTCTCGCCTTCTCCAATAGTGAATGCCGGAGTTAACCAATTCATCTGCACAGGAACAAATTCCGTTTCGTTGAATGGAATTGTTTCAGGAGGCTCCACTACAGGACAATGGACAACGTTAGGAACAGGAACATTTGCTGTAAATGACACTATGTTGAATGCTACATATACCTTAAGTGCAGTTGATACCACAGCAGGAAGTGTCACATTAATACTTACATCAACGAACAATGGAACCTGTTTATCAGTTTCTGACACCATACAAGTCACAATCACTACCATTCCTGTAACTTATGCAGGCTTGGATTCTACTGTTTGTGGAAACGATCCGAATATTCAATTAGCTGGAACAGTAACAGGAGGTTCAGGATTGGGATACTGGACAACAAATGGAACAGGAATATTTACTCCATCTGATTCAGTCTTGAATCCGGTATACAGTCCAAGTGCGGCAGATATTTCCGGTGGAGGTGTATACTTAATACTTACGCCACTAAATTCATGTCTGCCATTATCAGATTCATTAACATTAACAATTACACCTCCAACAATTGTTAATGCGGGTACTGATACAACAGTTTGTTCATCCGTTACAAATATTCTATTGAACGGTATTGTTTCTGGTGGTACAATAACCGGAACGTGGACCACTTCAGGTGATGGAAGTTTTTCACCTTCTGCAACCTTGTTGAATACAACCTATACATTTGGTTCTGCAGATACAGCATCAGGAAGTGTGATGCTCATTCTTTCGTCAACTAATAATGGTCTTTGTAATGCAATAATTGACACCATGTTAATTACCATATCTAATACAACTGTTGCATTTGCAGGAAATGACATTACAGTTTGTGCAAATAATTCGACAGTTTCATTGAATGGAACTTTAACGGGTGGAACAACTGCTCAATGGGCTTCTTCCGGAACAGGAACATTTAATCCTTCGAACACAGTATTAAATGCGACTTATCTTCCATCAGCAGCGGATATCTCGGCAGGAAATATTGTTCTTTCACTTAGTCCGCTTAATTCTTGTACACCATTAACAGATTCATTACTTGTGACCATAAGCCCTGCACCAATTGTGAATGCAGGAAATGACAATGTTGTTTGTGGTGGAATAGCAGGAATTATTCTTTCCGGAACAATTGATACGGTTGCCTCAGGAGCAATCTGGACAAGCAATGGCACAGGAACATTTAGCCCAAATGATTCAACATTAACTGCAACCTACACTCCAAACGCAACAGATAATGACACATTAATGTTTGTATTGACATCATACGGAAATGGGTTATGCAATGCTGTATCCGACACGATGATGATCTTCAGAAATATCTTGCCAACTCCGGCATTCACTGCTACTAATTTGTGTGTCGGGCAAGCTGTTACATTCACAGATAATTCAAATGCAAATGGAGGAGCGATCAACAGTTGGTCATGGAATTTTGATTCCGGTGGAAACACATCTATTCTTCAGAATCCAACATTTACGTATCCTGCTTCAGGAACCTATAACGTTAGTTTATTGGTTTCTTCCGGCAGTGGATGTTCAGATTCGATCACACAAATAATAAGAGTAAATCCAGCTCCGGTGGTATCATACACCTTCATTGCAAATTGTCAGAATACACCGGTAGTGTTTACAGATGCTTCCACTATTTCATCCGGAAATATCACTTCCTGGAATTGGAATTTTTCTGATGGAAATTCTTCCAGCACACAAAATCCTTCCAACCTGTTTGACAGTGCCGGTGTATATAATGTGGTGTTAATAGTAACTTCTGATTCTGGTTGTACAGCAACCTCTACTCAAGCGGTAACAATTAATCCATTGCCTGTTGCAGGATTCACTTCCCTAATAGATTGTAAATCATTAGCGGTAATTTTCACAGACACGTCAGCAGTAAGCTCTGGAAGTGTTTCATCTTATAGCTGGACGTTTGGTGATGGAGGAATATCTTCAACACAAAACCCAACATATCCATATAACACTACAGGAAATTATACTGTAACATTGATCGTACAAACAAATAATGGATGTATTGATACATCAACTACTACTGTTATTCCAGGTTCACCAATAGTTGCGGACTATACTCCGCAGGGTGGAAATTATAATGTGAATCAGTCAATAAATTTTATAAATCAATCAATTGGAGGAACTTCATATATCTGGAATTTTGATGATGGAAGTGTAAATTCAAATCAGTCTGATCCCGCGCATGGATTCAGTTTACCCGGAACATATTCAGTTATACTCATTGCAAGTAATTCATTAGGTTGCAGTGACAGTGTAGGATATGATTTTGTGATAACATCAACAGGAACAGCAGCGCCAACAGGATTTACTCCAAATAATGATGGACAAAATGATTTCTTTTATATCATTGGAAGCTTCACAGCCTATGATCTGAGAGTATTTAATGAGTGGGGCAACCAGATATTTATATCAAGCGACCAGTCAAATAAATGGGATGGTAAATACAAAGGCAAGGAGCAGCCTGCCGGAACCTATATCTACATCTTTAATGGAAAAGTTATTGATGGAAATGAATTAAAAATGAACGGTGAAGTAAACTTAATAAGATAAGATCATGAGAAAAAAAATAGTTATCCCCGGACTTTTCATATTGATGTTTTCATTAAATGTGAAAGCTCAAGATTTTCATCTAACACAGTATGATGCATTTCCTTTATACTTGAATCCTGCATTAACAGGAAACTACCTTGGCGAAGATGTTGACTACAAAATAAATGCTGTATATCGTTCGCAGTGGCGTTCTATGGTTAAGAAACCATTCACCACCTATGGGATATCGTATGACCAACCGTACAAAAAATTTGGAATAGGAGCTTATCTTCTTGACAACAGAGCTGGAGTGGCAAAATTTAACACATTGAATTTTCAAGTGGCAGGATCCTATTTTATTACTGATCAAAAAAAATCTCCCCATTTAATAAATGTTGGATTATCTATGGGGTTATTTTATAAAAGTTTTAACCCAAATAATCTTTTGTTCGAAAATCAATATGATTATTCATCAGGATCATTAAATCCTGATATTTCCAATGGTGAAACTTTTGAGAATACGAGTGTTCTCAAATTTGATGCGAATATTGGAGTATTTTATAAGTACAAAGACGAGAATAAAAAATTTGCTCCTTATTTAGGATTTTCTGTATTTCATTTATCAAAACCTTCTGAATCATTCTATAAAGAAAAAAACAGAGTGCCAATGCGTTTCAATATTGATGCAGGCTGTGACTTTAAAATTGATGACAAATTAAAACTTACACCTACAATTTTATATATGAATCAAGCGAAAGCTAGCGATCTTACAATTGGAGTAAAAGGTTCGTATAGAATAAAAGATACTAAATCTGACATTTTGTTTGGTTTAGATTATAGGCTAAAAGATGCTTTAATGTTAGCCATCGGTATCAAACAAAATGAACAACATACTTTTAGGATCAGTTATGATATTAACACTTCCTATTTACATAATTATACAGGAAGTAGGGGCGCAATTGAATTTTCATTGATCCTATCAGGGAAAAAGAGTAAGCCTTTATTTACGCCTAAATTTTAAGGACTTTATTGAACAGATTTTCGATTAGATGCGAATACCAATGACTAGCATATCGTCAATCTGTTCAAGGTTTCCTTTCCAATCTTCAAATCTTTGATTCAATATTTTTGATTGTTCCTTTGCAGGCAAATTTGAAATAGAAATAAGTAATTCATCTAATTGTTTGTACTTAAACTTTTTGCCTTTCGGGCCACCAAATTGATCAGCATAACCATCGGTGTATAAATAAAGAGAATCACCATTTACGACATCAATAGTTCTTAAAGTAAATGGCGCAACATTTTCTCCTTTTCCAACAGGCATTTTGTCTGCATCTAATGAAATTAGATTCCCATTTTTAATTATTGCAGGAGAATTGTTTGCTGCTGCGTATGTTAATTTTATTCCATCAATACAAATAAGAATCGCATCCATTCCATCTTGGCCACCATCCATATTTTCTATTAATCGTCTTCGAACATGGTCAAGTATTTCATTTGGTTTAAAAATGTTTTTTTCGTTAACGGCTTCATTTAAAAACGAGATATTTAACAAACTCATAAACGCTCCAGGAACTCCATGACCAGTGCTGTCACATGCTGCTATGTAAAATTTATTATCACGTTTTGAAGCCCAATAAAAATCGCCACTTACAATATCCTTAGGTTTAAAAAAAATAAAATGTTCTGGTAAATTATTTTTCAGTAATTCATTATTTGCAAGCAAGGTGTATTGTATGCGTTTAGCATACGTTATACTATCGACTATTTCCTTTTGATGTTCTTCAACAAGTATTTTTTGATGCTCAACTGTTTCTTTCTGTTCTGAAATTTTATCACGCTGCAATTCAATTACTTTTTTTGCTCTTTTACTTTGTTGAAGTCCCCTAAAAATTACAATAGCTATAAACCCAATTGCTATTGCCAATGCAATTAAAAACCATAGAAGAAGTTGTTGCTTTTTTTTATCAGCAGATGTTACGGCATCTTTTTTATCTTGCTCGGCCTTCGTTATTGCTTCTTTCTTCTCAAAATCATAAGTCATCTGACTTTGAATAGTTTTTTTACGTGTTTCTTCATTATCTAAACTATCGCGGTATAGAATATATAATTTATGATTTTTATACGCCCCTTTAAAGTCACCTCTTGCGCTATCTAGGTCCGTTAATGCATTATATACGCCTTTAAGATATTCTTTATGCCCTACTTCTATCAACAAATCCTTTGCGCTTATAAGACACTCCTCGGCCTCTTTGAATTTCTTTTGTTTTGTATAAATTATTCCAATATTATTCTTTGAAAGGGCCACACCAGCTTTGTCAGTTTTTTCATCTTTCAATTTCATAGAAGCAATATAATTTTTTAATGCTTCTGAATAATTGCCTTTGTAATAATAGATATCTCCAATATTATTAAAAACATGAGCCATCCCCTTTTTAAAACCTAATTCTTCCTGTATTTTTAAACACGCAAGATCATTTTTTAATGCTTCAGTGTAATTCCCAATGGTTCCATATACATTACCGATATTATTATACGAATCTGCTAAGCCCTTTTTATCTTCTATTTCTTCTCTAATTTTTAATGACAAAACGTAATTTTTTATTGCTTCCTGATAATTAGCCTGAGCATTATAAACATTGCCAATATTATTATATGAATTTGCGATGCCTCTTTTATCGTTTAATTTTTCCTTTATTTTTAAAGAAAGAAAATGATTTCTCAATGCTTCCGGATAATTACCTAATTCAAAATTAATTGCTCCTATTGCGTTGTATGATGTAGCTTCTCCTTTTTTGTCTCCAACCGCCCCACATTTTTCAAGAGCCAAAAAATTGTTTTTTAAAGCCTCTGGGAAATCCCCTTGAGTGTAGTATACCATTCCAATTCTGAGATAGATTTTAGCCACATCCTTTTTATCATCTATTAACTCAAATAATTTTATAGCTGATTGGTAATTTTTTAATGCTTCAGAATAATTAGCTTGTGCAAAATTAATTATTCCAATATTAGCATATGATTTGGCTTTATATTTTTGAGTTGATTCATATATTTTCCCTCCTTTTTCTTTATCTAAAAGGACATCTGCAAAAGCTAATGCCTGCTTGCCATAATTTAGTCCTTCCTCATAATTACCAATTGTCTCGCATTCATCACTAATATTATATAGATGAATTAGTTTGTTAGTGTCTGCTTTGTCAGTTTTCAGGAGAACTAATAATGAATCAATTTTACTCTGTTGAGCAAAACAATTTAAAGAAAAAAGTGCAAAATTGA
>CAIXIP010000263.1 GCA_903919535.1 uncultured Bacteroidota bacterium
AATATTTTAACAAACGGAATAATAACATACTAGTTTCTAATATAATAAATTGTATTCACATGGAAAAGATAAAGGTAAACTACACGCACAATGATTCTATAGCACAAATAATTTTAGATGACGGAAAAGGCAATGTGCTTGACCATATTATGATGGAGGAGTTACAAGCATTATTAAATTCATTTAAAACAAAAAATGAAATAAAACTGATTACGTTTGAAGGTGCCGGAAAACACTTTTCTTTTGGTGCAAGTGTGGATGAGCATAAGAAAGAAGCTGCTGCAGCAATGCTTCGTAGTTTTCATATGTTATTTTATACGTTGCGCGACCTGTCAATTCCAACTGTTGCAAAAATTAGCGGACAATGTTTAGGTGGAGGGTTAGAATTAGCATTAATGTGTAATCAAATGTTTGCCGATAAAACAGCCAAACTTGGTCAGCCCGAAGTTGTGCTTGGTGTATTTCCACCGCCTGCATCTATTCTTTTGCCTGAAAAAATTGGCTTATCTCGTGCCGAAGATATGTTGATTACCGGAAGAGCAATTACAGCAGAAGAAGGCAAAACATTCGGATTGTTAAATCAATTGTTTGAGGATAAAGCTGAATTAGAAACAGGCACAAACGCATGGATAGAACAATATATAGTTCCAAAAAGCGCTGTTGCATTGCGTTATGCAATTCGTGCTGTCAGAAGTAAATTTAATCACATTTTTAGTAATTTCTTACCACAGCTAGAACAGTTGTATGTAGGCCAGTTAATGGAAACCCATGATGCAAATGAAGGAATAAATTCATTCATTGAAAAACGTAAACCGGAGTGGAAGAATATTTAATTCCGAATTATTAAATGCTACAAAACGAAATTGCTGTGAAGTGATTTCGTTTTTTTTTGGATAAATGCTCTAAAACAATTGATTTGCCAATGATTAGTTTAAATAAATAAAAAAAACAGAAGAACTGTAACAAAAAATGAAATCAATGCGTCACATCTTAAAACAACCAAAAATTAGAATCATGAACGCAATAATAGTTAAAACAAAAAAAATAGGATTGCTTTTACTTACTAGCTTTTCTGTATTTACAATCCATGCACAACAAATAAGAAATGTTGGTGATTTCACAGGAATAAAAGTTAGTGATGCATTTAGTATCATTGTTTCTCAATCCGAAACAAATTCGGTAAAAGTTGATGCAGACGAAAAACTTCAATCACAAATAAAAACAGAAGTTAAAGAAGGTGTTTTAACAATAAGTGCTGAAGGAAATCTGAAAAGTGACAAGCCTGTTGTTATTGCAATTGGAGTAAAATCATTAAGTAGTTTAGATGCTTCTGGTTCTACCGATGTAAACGGAGAAAATCAACTTGTTTGCGACAAAGTAACAATAGAATCGAGTGGTGCGGGAGATGTTCATTTAGATATCAAAGCCAATGAGATTAAAACGAAAATTAGCGGTGCAGGTGATATTACCTTGAAGGGTGCAACACAATTGCTTGATGCTTCTGTTTCGGGAGCAGGTGATCTAAAAGCCTCAAGTTTAGAAGCAGAAAAAGCGAAAATAACTGTTTCTGGAGCTGGGGATGCTAAAATAAATGTAAAACAAAGTTTAGACGCAGATGTTTCAGGTGCAGGTTCTATTATTTATAAAGGAAACCCAACTGAACGAAATGTTAGTATTAGTGGTGCCGGTTCGGTTCGTGAAAGTAAAATTGGAACTGGTGAAGAGACTGCAAGCGATACAACAAAGTTTAAACTTGGGAATAAAAAATATATGATCATAGGTGATGGAGACGAAGATAATGCAAAGGCTCATACCTCAAAAGATACTGCAAAAGAGTTCAAGCATTGGCAAGGAATTGATATTGGAGTAAACGGTTTTCTTGATTACAATAACTCATTAAATATGCCTAAAAATTCAAATGTCCTTGAATTAAATTATGGCAAATCTATTCAAATAGGATTAAATCTTTTAGAGAAAGATTTTCATATCTATAAAAATTATATCAATATTGTTACTGGTTTTGGTTTTGATTTTAATCACTATGCTTTTCAAAATAATATTACTTTAAATCCTGATACAACATACCTTGTTGCAACTAGTGGCAATGTGAAGTATAAGAAAAATACATTAAATGTTAGTTATATTAAAGCTCCATTAATCTTAGAGTTTAATACTAGTAAAAATCCTGATAAAAACTTCCACATTGCAGTAGGAGCAGAGTTTGCGTATCGTATCCATTCTGTTACAAAACAAAAATATGATGCAAATGATACACATTACAAAAACAAGCAACGCGATGATTACAACCTCGAGCCTTTCCGTTATAGCGCTATAGCACGTGTTGGTTATAATAATGTAACAGTATTCGCAAATTATGGATTAAATAGGTTGTTTAAGAAGGACCAAGGACCACAGGTATATCCTTTTACATTGGGAATTACAGTTAGTATTTAAGTTTAAGTTAAATTCAATAACAAGCCGCGCAATTATTTTAATTGCGCGGCTTTTGTTTTTGTTGATTACAAGGCGGTATTTAACTTGTATAAAATTGGTTTGCTAGGTGATGCATCATTCTCAAAACTTGCTATCTGAATATTTAGTAGGTAAGTTCCGTCAAAAATATTATTAGGTACATATATCATTTCTGTTATTGTACGTTCTGTTTTTGTATTATGGGGGTACTGCCAAAATGCATGATGTGCCAATAGCTTGCCATCATCTTTTTCTTTATCAACTGAAGGCATATCAATCAACAGGTGGTCAATGGATAGCGAATCAATAAATTCAGCTGCTTCGTGATGCAAATAGGCTGGATTTGTATTTGAATACTGTTTGTTGATTTTCGAAATGTGATTATCCAATGTTCTTATTACGATTGCTTCTGGCCTTGTATCTCCTAAACAATTTTTGATGTGTTCTTTTGTAATTATTCTATCTCCATCTGCTGTTTCATCCGGTAATACCGTAATTAGCTCAGCGATAAAAAAGAATTTTTTTAATGTTTGATTTATGCTGTAATCTTCTTTGCTGATATGTCCAACGCATTCAGTATGCGTGCCATTACCATGTGGGTTAAAAAAAATATTTCTAAAATTTACAGAACCTCCTTGTTTTACATCGCCAACCCAATCACCCATTCTAACAGGTTCTATCGTTACCGGATTAGCATACCACGCATTTACATTTTCACTTCCTGTTCGCAATGGAATCGAAATGTCGATTGGTAAATTTAGATCAACAACATAAGATTTTCCTTTGTGTGTAATTTTTGATGTCATTTCAATTTGCTTTTTCAATATAAAATAGATCACTCGCAATTTTGTCGGCAAGCAACTTTCCTTTGTCAGATAAAAATAATTTATTTTCTTTATTCAACAAATTTTCCTCCATAATATACCTTTCTGACTCTTTTATACAATAGTTTTTATAATCTTTTCCAAATGCAGTTTCAATATATGTCAAATCTGTTCCCCAGATTGTTCGAAGAGAAGTGAGGATATATTCATTGTATTTTTGAGTAGTTGTTAAAATTTCTTCCTCAAAATTTAATTTATTTTTTTCAATTGATTGTATATATAATGCATTGTTTGAAATGTTCCATTGTCTTGAAACCCCATTATAAGAATGAGCTGAAGGGCCAAGGCCTAAATAATTTTCTTTTAACCAATAATTACTATTGTGTCGGGAATGAAAACCTTCTTTGCAAAAATTTGAAATTTCGTAATGTATGAAATCATTCTGTTTCATCTTTTCGACCATGATCTCAAATTGCTCAATGCTTTGTTGTTCATCTACATTTTTAACTTTCCCTGTTTTGATAAAATTTGCCAGAGCTGTTTTCGCTTCTACTGTCAAACAATAACTTGAGATATGTTTTACTTGCAGGTCAAAAGCTGTATGTAAATTATGTTTCCACTTTTCGTTTGTCAATGTTGGAATACCATATATCAAATCAATTGTTATGTTTTCAAAACCTGAATCCTGCGAGGTTTGCACAACCGACAGTGCTTCTTTCGAAGTGTGTGCCCGGTTCATCAACGCCAGGTCTTCATCATAAAAACTTTGTATGCCAATACTTAAACGATTAATCGGAGTGTGTTTTAATTCTTTAATTTTTTTTAAATTAAGATCATCCGGATTTGCTTCCAATGTAATTTCTGCGTCAGTATCAATTTCAAAATGCACATTTAATTCATCAAAAATGTGCATTAACTCGCTTTCAGTTAGCAAAGAAGGTGTTCCGCCTCCAAAATAAATAGTAGAGATCCGAGATGTTCCCAAGTAGTTTTTTTGTAATTCAATCTCTTTCTTTAATGAGATCAAAAATGCATCTTTATTTTTTAGGGAAGTAGAAAAATGAAAATCGCAATAATGACAAGCTTGTTTGCAAAACGGAATGTGTATATAAATTCCTGCCATTTTTATTTATTCAAAACAATTCTGAAGGTAGTTCCTTTGCCAAGCTCGGAGTTTTTTACAAATATTTTACCTGAATGATAATTTTCAATTATACGTTTTGTAAGAGATAATCCTAAACCCCATCCTCTTTGTTTAGTGGTGAAACCCGGTTCGAAAACTGTTTTATATTTTGATTTTGGGATGCCTTTTCCTGTATCAGAAATATCAATGTAAACATATTGTGTTTGATCTGAAACGCATATGTTAATTGCTCCATTCCCGTTCATAGCATCTACTGCATTTCTACATAAATTTTCAATCACCCATTCAAATAATGGAACATTCAATTGAGCAATTATTTCTTTTTGATTATCTGTGTCTACGGTAAATACAACATTTTTTGAACTTCTTAATTTGATGTAATTCACAGAATTATTCAGGACACTCAGTAAATCAACTTTATCTAATTTAGGTACAGATCCAATTTTTGAGAAGCGTTCAGTAATAGTTTCTAATCGTTTAACATCTTTTTCAATTTCATTAGCTGTCTCAGGTTCTAATCCTTTAGATCTTAAATATTCCAGCCAGGCAATGAGTGATGAAAGTGGTGTTCCAAGTTGATGTGCCGTTTCTTTAGCCATTCCCACCCAAACCTGATTTTGTTCAACTTTACGTGCAGTACTGAATAATAAATAGGCTATCAATAAAAATAATCCAAAAATAGAAAACATCACATACGGATAATATTTTAGTTGAGTCAGTAATTTAGATTCCTGATAAAAAATATAATTCTTTGTTCCATCACCAAATTCAACTTCAATCGGCTGGTTGTGTTCGGCCATCGATAATAAAGTAGTTTTTAAGAAGGTGGAATCTTTAATTTTTAAGGAATCAATATTTCCTGAGGCAATAACATTGATTTTTGTTGAATCGGTATATAAAACAGGCACAGATGCAGAGTTTACTGCTACTTCAGAAATAAATGATTTGATCAGATCGTCCAGAACATTTTTTAATTCGGAAAACAATTTAGAGTCTTTATAATACAAATAATTTTTCTGTCCCTTATAAATATTGATTTCAATTGGCTCTTGAGAAGCCTTCATGTCATCCATCTGCTCTTTTAAATATTGTTTGTTATTTTCTTTTTTTGGATCCAAATTTCTTGAAGTAATTGGCACTCCATTTTCATCCGCTAAAATCACTGGAACTGTGGTGTTGTCAGAAACAACTTTCAGAACGAAACCATAATCGGTTAAATCCATTGACAACTGCTTGGTTGCTTCTGCCCACAATTCAATTTTTTTACGTTCCTCAGCTTTTAATTTATTAAATAATTCGTTGGTGTATTTTACAAGTTTGGCTTTTTTCTGAACAGCATTAGCCCACAGTTTTACCTTTTCACGTTCATCTTGTGCAATTTTATTTACAAGTATATTAGTATACCAAAGAGAAAGGCCAATAATTATTACCGCTGTTATAAACAGCCATAATTTCCATTTTTGTTTTTTAGAGTAGATACTCACTTGGCCTTTTTAGGATTGTGTCAACGAAGATAAAGAATTTTGATTGAAGAAAGAAGGTGATTTTTGTCAGTAATCTTAATTATTGAAAATCTTCCTCTTCAGGTTTTTTTGGCGTTTTCAACTCTTTTTTCTCCTCTTTTTTGTCATCCTCGTCCCACTTGATAATAAATTTTGAATTATCAGTTTTTGGAGTTTTATTATTTAGTGTAGAATCTTTTTTAAATAAGCCAAATTCCTCATGTAAAATAGATTTAAGAGTTTGTTTTTCAACTTTAAGGTCCTGTTTAATGTTTTGTATTGCTCCTTTCGAATCGTATTTAATTATCGGATTATCAACTGTTCCTGTCATCGATAAAAATATGTTTGTCCTTCCTAACCCGTCATCTGCCACTTCTCCAAACTCATCATTTTGCTTTTTTGCTTGTTTCGCTTTTTTTGCAAGCAGTTCATTAAGTGATAGTTTTACTTTGTAATTAATTTCGTTATTGAATGTATGTGTTCCAGAAGCAGTAATATTTAATGCCGTTGATTTTACTTCCATTTTAGGTATTGTAATTATCTGGTTTTTTATTTCAATCTGGTTTTTCAAGGTGGAGAAACGAACATTTTCTAAATCTTTTAATTCGATAAAGCGTGATAAGCTTTTCATCGACTCTACATTATTTAGCTCCCCGTTTTCAATTGTCATATCAACTCCCGCATAGAGTTTTTTCATATCCATTTTCAATTCAGGGGAAAGCACTGCTGCAAACTGAACTTTTGCCGTTGCGATTCCTTTTATATTCTTATCGGTAATTGTTTTTTGATTAAAATTTTCAAGTGATTCAAATAGTGTGGAAATATTAATTTTGGTTATATCTGAAAAACAGGTGACAAGCAATTGGGTGCTATCACTGCCATCAATAAGTCCGCTTGTGGTAATTGTTCCATTCATTGTGTTTAAAGTAATAGGATCAAGAACCAGTTTTTTATTGTTAAGTTTTATGACACCTCTAATATTTGTTGCCGAAAACTTACGAAATTCTAAGTGCTCTATCTGGCTATTTAAATTTACATTAATGTGTTCGGAGAATCGTAACTTATAATTCTTTTTTAATTTTTGTTCTTCCGCTTCAACTTCTTTATTTGTAAGTATTTCATTTAAATTTACATTTTTGGAATTTAAAGTTGCTTCAATCGTAATGTCTTGATTTTCCTTAAGCATATATCCAATTATGTTTCTACAAAAGCCTTTTAATTCAAAGTCGCTATGAGATATATTTCCTGTAAGATCAGTTACAACTAAGTCGTTATTGTCGAATTTAAAGTTCCCATTGA
>CAIXIP010000264.1 GCA_903919535.1 uncultured Bacteroidota bacterium
AATTTATAAACCTGATTTTATTTCTTTTTGCATGCTGGAGTATTTAAATTGGTCGTCGACTTAGTGTCGTTGCTAGTCATTTGTTTAATATAAATCAATCTAAATTTAACTGATGAAACAGAAAAATTAATTGGCGACAAAACTCAAAACTGGGAAGTAGAACGTATTGCTATGATGGATGTTTTGTTGATGAAAATGGCAATTACTGAAATTCTTCATTTTTCAAATATTCCTGTAAAAGTTACATTGAATGAATTTATTGAAATTTCAAAAATGTATAGCACCCCAAAAAGCAAAATATTTATTAATGGAATTTTGGATAAATTGTTGATCGATTTTAAATCGGGAAATATGCTTAATAAAATGGGGCGTGGATTAATGGAATAAAGGATTTGAAAAACCAAAAAAATTAAAAATTCGTAATTCGGAGAAAACAAATAATGAAAACAAATTTTATTTCGAAATTAGTAATTGTTTTATCCATCTCTACTGTGGCTGCTTGTCAGCCAAAAGAGAAGAAGGATGATTCAGCTAAAATTTCAACGGATGTAATTAATGTGCCATCAACAGCATCTGGTAAGCTTGCTAAACCGGGTTCTGCACCTGAAATGATTTTTAATGAGCTTTTACATGATTTCGGAAAAATTACTCAAGGTGAAAAAGTTTCATATTCATTCATTTTTAAAAACACAGGAGGATCTGACTTGATTATCTCTTCGGCTCAAGGCAGTTGTGGATGTACGGTGCCATCATATCCTAAAGAACCAATTAAGCCAGGACAAGAATCAAAGGTGGATGTTGTTTTTAGTAGTGAAGGAAAATCAGGACTAGTTCAAAAAACGGTAACATTGGTTACGAATTGTAATCCTAGCACAAAAATATTGACAATAAGTTCTACTATTATTGTCCCTGAAGAAGAATAATAAACAAAATAAATTCAAACAATAAATTTCTAAATTCTAAACAAACAAAATGATGAACACTTTATTAATGACAGGCGCAGCCGGTGGAGGAAATGCTTTAGGTCAATTTATTCCCTTGATCTTAATTATCGTAGTATTTTATTTTTTCATGATACGTCCTCAAATGAAAAAAGCAAAAGATCAAAAAAAGTTTCGTGAAAACATTAAGAAAGGCGATAAAATTGTTACTATTGGCGGTATTCACGGTAAAATTGCAGACGTACAGGAAACAACATTCCTTATTGAAGTAGAAGGTGGACACAAATTAAAACTTGAAAAAAGTGCTGTATCAATGGATTCATCAACCATGATTGGTGCTGATCAAAAATAATTTTTTTCGTTTTTGGAATAAAAAAGCGTTGAATTATATAGTTCAACGCTTTTTTATTATTTGTTTGTTAATTTTGTTTTTGAAACAATTTAATATTTGAATCTTTGAAATCACCACTACTAAAAAAAATAAATAAATCTGCAGAGAAAGCATCCATTCGTTTTAATAAACGAATGATCACTTTTTTTACGTGTGTTTTAGTGTCGGCATTTTTTTGGTTACTAATGTCTCTTTCAAAAGACTATTCTATAACCGTTAGTTTTCCTGTTAGTTACATAAACTTACCAAAGGATAAAGTTCTTTCTAATTCTTTACCAGAAAGTATTGATATTGAAATAAAGTCGAGTGGATTAAATTTATTGAAATATAAATTTAAACGCCAAAAGGATACGGTTTTAATCGACATTAAAGATGCCCGTTCCTTAAGTTCACGAAATCACTATTATTTACTTACTAATTCAAAAACAGATAAGATCACTAATCAATTTAACAATGACATAAGGATCTTAAAAATTGAACCTGATTCAATTCTTTTGAATTTCAATAAAAAGATTAGTAAAAGAATTCCTGTTGTCGCCAAATTGAATTTAAGTTTCGAAAGCCAGTATCAACAATCAGATTCTATAAAACTAACACCCTCTTTTATTACTATTTCTGGAGCTTCAGATATTATAGAGAAAATTAATGAAGTAGTAACTGTTCCAATGAATATTAAAAACATTAACAGTTCTGTTTCTGTAAAATTAGCTATTGCAACATCTGAAGATTTAAAATTCGTGGAATGTTCACAAAGCACTATTCAAGCACAAATAAATGTTACAAAATTTACAGAAGGCAATATTGAATTGCCTATAGAAGTTGATAATTTACCTGCAGGCTTTGGGTTGAAGACATTTCCTGATAAGATTTCAGTAAAATACATCGTGGCATTTGAAAATTACGAAAAAATTAATTCTCTTCAGTTCCGTGCAGTTGTTGATTATAAAAAAATTGAATCCGGAAACAATAAACTAAAGGTTCAAATAGTTAAGTCTCCATCAGAAGTCCATTCAATAAAAGTAAGTCCAGAAAAAGTGGAATACATAATCAGAAAATAAAAAATCATGATTCGAGTTGGAATAACAGGAGGTATTGGAAGTGGAAAAACAACCATCTGCAGATTATTTGAACTGCTTAACGTTCCCATATATTACGCTGATTCTGAAGCGAAAAAATTGCTTGATGAAAATCAAAATGTAAAAACAGCTATCATAAATAAATTCGGTTCTGTTATTATAGATGATGCCGGAGTAATTGATAAGAAAAAATTAGGCACTCTTGTTTTTAATAACAAAGAAATGCTTGAACAACTTAATTTAATTGTTCATCCTGCAGTTGCTAAACATTTTGAGGATTGGTGCATTCAACATGAAACGAATATCTATATTTTACATGAAGCGGCCATTTTATTTGAAAGCGGAGGGGACAAGCATGTAGACAAAGTAATAACTGTTGTTGCTCCCTTGGAATTAAAAATTGAACGAGCTATGAAACGAGATTCAGTTTTACGCGAACAAGTTGAACAACGCATTAATAATCAAATGAGTGATGACAAAAAAGTAAAATTATCACAATTTGTAATTTATAATGACGAACAGCAATTATTAATTCCTCAAGTTATTGCCATACATAAACAATTGGCTAATTCATAAATATTTTTTGGTGAGTCCGAATTCTTTCTTAATTTCGGTGCATATTTCAACGCAAAACACAAAACTAAATGGAAAATCAAAATCAAGGACCGTCAAATCCTCAACAAGTTAATCAACAATTCTCGCAACAATTCGGACAACAACAATTACCAAATGCAACTGCAGTTTTGGTTTTAGGTATTATTTCAATTGTTGGTTGCTTCTGTTATGGTATAATCGGTTTAATTCTTGGAATTATAGCCATTGTATTAGCAGGAAAGTCTGCTAAATTATATCAAACTAATCCTGATATGTACACCGAGTCTTCATTTAAAAACATGAAAGCGGGTAAAATATGTGCAATAATCGGACTTTGTTTATCTGCTGTTTATTTCGTTATCATCATCATTTATATTGCTATCCTTGGAACAGTTTTAACTGCGATGCCATGGAATATGATGGGACACTAAAAAATTAAATAATTATTTAAAAAAGGACGCTTGCGTCCTTTTTTTATTCCTATACAAATGTTTGCATTTACGCAGTGGCTTGAAAATCACATGATGGCTTGTCCTTACAAAGCAATATCAGGTATTGATTGTCCTGGATGTGGAATGCAACGTTCATTCATTGAATTATTGAAAGGAGATCTTTTTCTCAGTTTTCAATTGTATCCTGCATTAATTCCAGTTATTTTTACACTTGGATTAACTGCTGCACATTTATTTTTCAAATTTAAGAATGGAGCAAATTATATTAAATATTCTTTTATCACCACTATTTGTATCGTAGTGCTCAGTTACATCATTAAATTGTTTCACTAACAATTCATAAAATGAAGATTTTTCCTATTGAACAAATTCGTGAAGCAGATAAATTTACTATCATGCACGAACCAGTTGCTTCCATTGACCTTATGGAACGTGCTGCAAAGCATTGTGTAAATTGGATTATGGAACATTTTGATCTCACAACAGGATTTAAAATTGTTTGTGGCTTAGGAAATAATGGAGGCGATGGATTAGCAATTGCTCGTTTACTCGCAGAAAAAAATTACACTGTTGAAGTATTCATAATTAATTATTCAGACAAAGGCTCTAATGATTTCAATGTTAATCTTGAACGGTTAAAATTAATTAGCAAAGTTAATATTGATGAGATAAATTCGAGTATTCCATTTCAAACAGCATTCACACCTGGCAAAAATGATGTTATTATTGATTCTTTGTTTGGTTCAGGTTTAAATAGAGCAGTAGAAGGCCTCGTTGCGCAAGTAATCGATGTGGTGAACAAAAGTTTTTGTAAAATCATATCCATTGATATTCCTTCAGGTTTGTATGGTGACATTTTAAATGATGTGAATGATAAAATCATATCTGCCGACCAGACACTTACTTTTCAATTTCCGAAACTTTCTTTCATGTTTCCTGAAAACTCCAATTACATTGGTGAATTTACCGTTTTAGATATTGGTTTACATCCTGCATTTATTAATCAAACACAAACAAAAAATTATTTTACAACTAAAGAGGATGTGAAAAGTTTTTTGAAAACCAGAAACAAAGCAGCGCATAAAGGCAATTTTGGTCATGCTATGTTAATTGCTGGAAGTTATGGAAAAATGGGAGCGGCTGTTCTTTCTTCAAAGGCATGTATAAATTCAGGAGCCGGTCTTTTAACGGTTCGCATTCCAAAATGCGGATACGAAATTTTGCAAACATCCATTCCTGAAGTAATGTGTGAAACGGATACAGAAACTAACTTTATTACAGAAGCTATCCGTGTAGAAAAATACAATGCAATTGGTATTGGTCCAGGAATCGGCACAGAGAAAGAGACTCAGAATGTTGTAAAAATGCTTATCCAAAGTAGTTCTGTGCCATTAGTGTTTGATGCAGATGCAATTAATTGTATCGCAGAAAACAAAACATGGTTATCCTTTATTCCTGCTAATTCAATATTTACTCCTCACCCAAAAGAATTTGAAAGGCTCGTTGGCAAAGCAAAAAACAGTATTGAACGTTTAGAACAACAACGCGAATTTTCGATTAAATACAATGCATATGTTGTTTTAAAAGGAGCCCACACCTCAATTTCTGCACCTAATGGCGATATTTTTTTCAATTCTACAGGAAACCCTGGTATGGCTACAGCTGGAAGTGGTGACGTTCTTACAGGTATCATTACTTCATTATTAGCTCAAGGTTATAACTCAAAGCAAGCATGTATTCTTGGTGTTTATCTTCATGGTTTAGCAGGCGATTTTGCCTCTCATGAAAAAACAGAAGATAGCATGATTGCATCTGATATCATTAATCATTTATCAGACGCGTATAAATTTTTGAGAATGTAGTGAATTTTCTTTTGCTCATCTTTTCTAAATAGATTTTAATCAGAGATTTAACTTATTTATTGTTGAAAAAATATCCATTTGATAAATGTACTTCATTAAAATATTTTATATTTTAGCAAGAAAAAAAACAAATCATGAAAAAACCAAAACTCATTCTCCTACTTTTTTTAGTTATTAATTTTCAATTGATTACTAATAATTGCTCTGCCCAATTCACTAAACTATTTAGTTTTAATGGCAGCACAAACGGTAAAAACCCTCAAGGCGACCTTGTATCTGACGGAACATATTTATATGGAATGACATATCAAGGAGGAGCTAACGGTACTGGTCTTATTTTTAAAATAATGCCTGACGGCACAGGTTATGTTGATATTCATGATTTTGTTGCAGGCGCCTACCCTCAAGGATCTCTTGTTTACGATGGAACTAACTTCTACGGAATGACTCATCAGGATGGGGTAAATAATTTTGGAACTGTTTTTAAAATAAAAGGGGACGGTACTGGCTTTGCTATAATGCATGATTTTGTGCGAAGCACAACTGGAGCTTACCCACAAGGTTCACTTATTACAGATGGAACTTATTTGTATGGTATGACTTGGATGGGTGGTACAAATGATAATGGAGTTCTTTTCAAAATTAAAATCGCAGATAATACATTTACAAAACTTCTTGATTTTGCGACAGCTTCTCCAACAATTGGAGGCCGCCCTAGTGGAAATTTATATTTTGATGGGACCTATTTGTTTGGAATGACAACTGAAGGAGGACTTTATAATTTAGGACTTATTTTTAAAATAAAACCTGATGGAACAGGATATGCAAATATTCTTGATTTTATGGGAGCAGATAATGGTCAAGCGCCTTATGGTTCTCTTATTTCTGATGCGACATACCTTTATGGAATGACTAGACAAGGAGGTTTAAATAACAAAGGGGTTATTTTTAAAATTAAAAAAGACGGTACCAATTATGTAGACTTGTATGATTTTAATGGTAATCCAAATGGGCAAATTCCTAATGGTTCATTAATTTCTGATGGAACAAACCTTTATGGTATGACGA
Organism: uncultured Bacteroidota bacterium; assembly: GCA_903919535.1. GTDB lineage: Bacteria > Bacteroidota > Bacteroidia > 2-12-FULL-35-15 > 2-12-FULL-35-15 > 2-12-FULL-35-15. The sequence continues at coordinate 6,385 of CAIXIP010000264.1, forward strand.
TGCAAGGAGGCACTAGCGCAGCTTGTGGGGCAAACGGTTGTGGAACACTATTTCAAATAAAAACCGATGGTACTGGATTTACTACTATTTTGAATTTTGCAGGTGTTTCAAATGGTAGCTTCCCTTATGGTTCTCTTATTTCTGACGGGAATAACCTTTTTGGGATGACGAATTCAGGTGGTCTTGGCACAGGTATTATTTTTAAATATCATCTCAATGTTAGTGTTTCTGCTATTGCACTTAGTAACCCCGTTTGTAATAATCAATGCTCCGGGTCAGCAGCTGCCACAGCAACACATGGAACTTTGCCATACACATTCCTTTGGAGCAATGGAGAAACAACTTCAACAGCAACTAGTTTGTGTGCAGGAACAAACACTGTGACCGTAACTGATAATGCAGGAGCAATTACTTCAACAACTGTAACTATTACCCAGCCTAGTGCAATAACTTCTTCTATCTCTTCTCAAACAAATGTAAGTTGTTACGGTGGAAATAACGGTTCAGTTACAATTGCCGCGGCAGGTGGAACAGGAACACTTAACTACCTTTGGTCCCCTTCTACAATAGGGAATTCAGCAACTGTAAGCGGATTAGCTGCAGGGACATACACTTGTACTATCACGGATGCTAACTTGTGTTCCAAAACACAAATTGTAACTATTACTCAACCACAAATTTTATCAATTATTAATACGAGCATAAATGCATCCTGTTTTAATAATGATGGAACAGCAGGAATAACAGTAAGCGGTGGAACTGCACCATATACATATTTATGGTCAAACAGTAGTGCATCACAAATTATATCAGGAATAGCAGCAGGCACTTATTCTGTTACAGCTACTGATTTTAAAGGGTGTTCGCTTGTAAGCACAATAGTTATCAATAATTCTACGCTACCGGCAGCTCCTTCAATTTGTATGGTAACTGTAGATTCTAATTCAATAAATAATGAAATTTATTGGGATAAAACACTTCCTCAATATTCTATTGTTGATAGTTTTATTGTTTATCGTTACGACATTATTTCATCAAGCTATTTAAGAATTGGGGCTGTTTCAAAAGATTCATTAAGTATGTTTACAGACAGAGCAAGGAACATTGGCGGACCTAATGGAGGTGACCCTCAATATTCAAGTTATCAATACAAACTAGCTGTGCGTGACTTATGTGGAAATATTAGTTTAAAAAGTCCTTATCACCAGTCTATTTTTGTACAACAAACGAATCAAAACTTTTCTTGGAATGCTTATGTTATAGAGAGTTCAGCATCTGTAAGCGGATATCAATTTATGAGAGATGATAATGGAACGGGAGCTTGGCATTCACTAGTAAACACTTCAGGTTTAGCTACCACCGATCCTAACTTTGCAAGCTTTCCAAATGGAAGATGGAGAGTTCAAGCATTTGGATTAAGTTGTACTCCAACTCGTGCTAGTATTAATACATCTCGTTCGAATATAAAACATCAAGGTATTGCAACAGGTGTTCAAACGAATGATATTACATTATCGGATGTGAAAATTTATCCTAATCCCACAAACGATAATATTACAGTAGAAATAAATCAACTTTTTGAGACAACTACATTACAAATATTCAATACACTTGGTCAATTAATGGGAGATGAAATAGTTTTACCTGCTTCATCCAGCAAAACGACAAAACAAATTAATTTGAGTTCATATTCAAAAGGAATATATATTTTGTGTATTGAGAATAAATCAAATAAAAGAATAGAAAAAATAGTTGTTAATTAATCGGGAAATAAAAAAAAAGAGTCCCATATTTTAAACAAAATATGGGACTCTTTTTTTTAAATAAGTATGAAAAATTGCTCTAATTTGCAGGGAATAATGTTTTCAATTTATTAACGGTAAAATCAACCTCTTCCATAGTATTATATTTACTGAATGAAAAACGAACAGAAGGACGGGTAATATCAGCACCTATTCCTTCTAAAACATGAGAACCTTTGTCGCTACCAGAGGTACAAGCACTTCCTCCGGAAGATGCGATGCCTGCAATATCTAAATTAAACAGTAACATTTCTGCATTATCAGTTTTTGGAAAACGAACATTTAAAACAGTATATAATGAATTTCCACCTGAAGCACCATTAAATTCTATTCCAGGAATAGCAGCAATCAATTGCCCCTTCATGTAGTTTTTAATTTCAGAAATATGGTTTTGATGTTCATCAATATCACGCATTGCTATTTCTAAAGATTTTGCCAAGCCTACAATACCATATAAGTTTTCTGTTCCACCACGCATATCACGCTCTTGAGAACCACCGTAAATAAATGGATTTATTTTAATGTTTCCATTAATATATAAAAAACCAACACCTTTTGGTCCATGGAACTTGTGAGCAGCACCGGAAATAAAGTGGATATTTATTTTTTGAAGATCAATGTCATAATGCCCAACAGTCTGCACTGTATCTGAATGAAAAATTGCATTGTATGAAGAACAGATTTCTCCAACTTCTTTTATCGGCAGTAAGTTTCCAATTTCATTATTGGCATGCATCAACGAAACAAAAGAACGTTCATTTGTTTTTAATAATTCTTCAAAATGCTTAATATCAATATTCCCTTCATCATCAAGATTCACAAAGCTTAATTTAATGAATCCTTCTTCCGCTAATTTTTCTAGCGTATGTAACACTGCATGATGTTCAATTTTGCTTGTAATGGCATGTTTGATACCGAAATCATGCACACTACATCTAATTGCCATGTTATCAGCTTCGGTTCCACCTGAAGTAAAGAAAATTTCGGAAGGAGAAACATTTAGGAGTTTAGCAATTTTTTTTCGCGCTCCTTCGATAGCAGAGCGAGTTTTACGACCGAAAGAATGTATTGATGAAGGATTGCCATAATGTTCCGTTAAATAAGGGAGCATTTCATCTAATACTTCTTTATCTAAAGGGGTAGTGGCGGCATTATCAAAATATACTTTCATTAATTAAACTGCAATTTGCTGGGTTTTTATTATTTCACGAATATCAGCCATTATTTTTTTTGCCAGATTATCGGCAGTAGTTTCTGATTCGCTTTCTGAATAAATACGAATGATTGGCTCAGTATTCGACCTCCGTAGGTGAACCCACTCTTTATTAAATTCAATTTTAACACCATCAACAGTATTGATTGGCTGCTTTTTATATTTTTCTTGAATGTCTTCCAGAATTTTCCCAACATCAATTTCAGGAGTTAATTCAATTTTATTTTTTGAAATATGATAATTAGGATAAACCGAACGGAGCATAGAAACGCTTTTTCCAAATTTTGCAAGGTGTGATAAAAACAATGCGATACCAACCAATGCGTCACGACCATAATGCAATTCAGGTAAAATCACTCCTCCATTTCCTTCGCCACCGATTATAGCGTTAGATTCTTTCATCAATGTTACAACATTTACTTCGCCAACAGCAGAAGCATTATATTTCCCACCATGCTTTTCAGTGATATCACGTAAAGCACGTGTTGATGACATATTTGAAACTGTATTTCCTTTTTTATCAGAAGCTTTTTCAGCTGGAGAACGTTTGTTCAAAACATATTCTGCACAAGCAACCAAAGTATATTCTTCACCAAACATTTCACCATCTTCACAAACAAGAGCCAGGCGGTCAACATCAGGATCCACAACAATTCCCAAATGAGCTTTTTCTTTTACCACCAATTTAGCAATGTCTCTTAAGTTTTCAGGTAATGGCTCAGGATTATGAGGGAATTCACCAGTAGGTTCACAATATAGCTTAACAACTTTTTCAACACCCAACGCTTCCAGCAATTGTGGAAGAACTATTCCACCAGTAGAATTAACACAATCAATTACTACTTTAAATTTTGCAGCTTTGATTGCAGCAACATCAATTAATGATAATGCTAAAATTTTATCGATGTGTTTTTTAAAATAAGTATCATTCTTAGTAACTTTTCCTAAGGAATTTACATCTGCAAATAAATAAGATTCTTTTGCAGCAATATCCAGTACTTCAGCTCCATCTTTTTCAGATATAAATTCACCTTTTTCATTCAATAATTTTAATGCATTCCATTGTTTAGGATTGTGGCTTGCAGTAAGAATGATTCCTCCATCAGCTTTTTCTTCAGGAACAGCAATTTCAACAGTAGGAGTGGTGGAAAGGCCTATATCAACAATATCAACACCCATTCCTTGCAATGTACCAATTACCAAGTTATTTACCATTTCACCAGAAATACGAGCATCACGACCAATAACTATCTTGATTTTTTTATTTTTTGAATGATTGCTAATAAAAGTGGCATATGCCGCAGTAAATTTTACGATATCAAGAGGGCTAAAACCTTCACCTGGCTTTCCGCCAATAGTTCCTCTTATACCTGAAATCGATTTAATTAACGCCATACCTTTGATCTATCTTTCGATTATTAAGTTTTTATAATTTAAGCCTACAAATATAGGCTTTTAAAGCCGAAAATTTTAATAAATAATTCTCAACAATTAGTCAATATACTGTTGAAAACAATACGTTATATCTATCAAATTTTACTACTTTTGTTTTTAAGGGAAAAACAATTGTTTTTACTTATTTTACTAATTTAATAATTTGGCTGATGAGTAGTGAAGAGTTTGGTGAAAACGAAGAAAATGGAAACAAAGCGCAAGACCTGTTAATTTTGGTCAATCGTTATGAAGAAATGATCAATAATGGGAAACAATACTTTTTTGACACAGATGAGTTGGAAGAAATCATTGATTATTATATCGAGAAGAATAATTCTAAAAAATCATTGCAGGCAATAGATTTCGCGTCCAATCAATACCCTTTTTCAACGGTATTTCTTTTACGGAAAGCACAAATTTTAGGAGCAATAAATCAAAGCCAAAAAGCGCTGGAGATTCTTTCCATTGTTGAAAGCATGGAGCCTTCTAATGCTGAATTATATATGACAAAAGGTTCAATTTATAGTCAGATGGGCCTTACAGAGCAAGCAATTGAGAATTTTAAAAAAGCAGCAGAAAATGCAGAAGATATTGATGAGATTTATCTTGCCATGGCTTTCGAATTTGAGAATACCGGAAAATTTGAAGATGCTATTTTTTATTTAAAAAAAGCTATTCTCGAAAATCCGGAGAACGAAGTTGCTTTGTATGAACTAGCCTTTTGCTACGAACTTAGTGGGCAATCAGAGGAAAGCGTAAAATATTATACTGATTTTCTAGACCGACATCCTTATACAGCTACTGCTTGGTTTAACTTAGGTGTGGCATATAATAGATTAGGATTGTTTGAAAAAGCCATTGACTCCTATGATTTTGCAATTGCCATTCAGGAGCAATTTGCTTCAGCCTATTTTAATAAAGCCAACTCATTGGCTAACTTAAATCGTTTTGATGATGCTATCGAGGTTTACAAAGAAACAATAAAGTTTGAGGAGCCTGAAGCCATTACATACTATTATATTGGTGAGTGTTATGAAAAAAAAGAAGACATGGAACACGCCTTGATCTTCTATAATAAAGCCATTAAATTAAACAATCAATTAGCTGATGCATGGATTGGAATTGGAATTGTGTTGGATGCTCAAAATAAAGTAAGTGAAGGGATACATTATATCAAAAAGGCTGTAGAACTTGAAAAGGATAATGCTGAATTTTGGTATATATTAGGAGAATTTCAAGAAAAAATGCAGTTTTATGAAGATGCGGAAGAATCATTTAAAAAAGTGATTGAACTTGATCCTGATAATTCAGAGATCTGGTTAGATTATGCTAACTTGCTTTTCGAACAGGAAAACAAAAATGGATCTTTGGAAATATTAGCTGAGGGAATAAAGCATCATCCTCAAAATGCTGAATTGCATTATAGAATTTCTGCTTGTTTGATGAGTATTGGTCAAAAACAAGAAGCTCTTAGTTTTTTACAAAGTGCACTTAAGCTGAACTATGACAAGCACAATGAATTGTTTGATTATTTACCTGATCTTAAAGAGAATATAAGTATCACCGAATTGATCGAATCATATAAAAAATAAGTCAATACCCTGTTTCATTTGAAAATGACAGGTATAATAGAATAGATAAATCATCCCGAAAAAATTTCGGGGTATATAATAAAACAAAAGAAAAAACATTTATGAATTTCACATTACCACATATCCCAGAACGTCCGGCCAAGCCACGTAACAAAGGAATAACAATGATGATGGATAAAGGATTAAGTATCCGTCAAGTAGAAGATTTTTTATCCGTTAGTACTGAATTAACGGATATCGTTAAACTTGGTTTCGGAACATCTTACCTCGCAAAAGATCTGGCACTTAAGATTAAACTTTATAAAGATGCAGGAATGAAGGTTTACTTAGGTGGAACCCTTTTTGAAGCTTTTATTATCCGAGGAATGTTTAATGATTACATTAAGCTTTTAGATAAATGGAAACTAGATTGTGCTGAAGTTTCTGATGGCTCCATCGTTATGCCTCACGACAAAAAATGTGAATACATTCAAACTCTTTCAAAAAATTTCACAGTACTTTCTGAAGTTGGATCAAAAGAGGCAGGCATCATTATTCGTCCTGCATTGTGGACATCCATGATGAACAAGGAATTACAAGCTGGTTCGTGGAAAGTTATCGCAGAAGCAAGAGAAAGTGGCAATGTCGGGATTTATAGAACCAATGGAACTGCACACACTTTGTTGATCAATAAAATTTTGGCAAAAGTAGATAAAGACAGTATTTTATGGGAAGCTCCACAAAAAGGGCAACAAGTTTGGTTCTTGAAATTGCTAGGAGAAAATGTAAATTTGGGTAATATTGCTTATGATGATGTTATTCCATTGGAAACTTTGCGAATAGGATTAAGAGGTGATACTTTCTTTAGTTATTTACCCAATAAATTAAAACAAAATCAAGAAGGATAACTTAAACTTATTATTTAAGTTTAAGGCGTAAATAATTTAAAATGAAAGAGATAACAGCGTTAGAATTAAAAAAACTAATTGACAAAAAAGAGGATCTTCAATTGGTTGATGTTAGAGAAGAACACGAAATGGAACATTGTTCAATTGGTGGTGAATTAATTCCAATGGGTGAAGTTATGGACAATCTTAACTTGATTTCAAAAACGAAACAAGTCGTATTTTATTGCCGAACAGGAGCTAGATCAGGAGCCGTTTGCCAAATACTTTCTGCGGAAGGCTATATAAACGTTTATAACCTCAAAGGAGGTATTATTTCCTGGTCGAATGAAATTGACCCAACTGTTACTAAATACTAATCTAAAAGATAAATAAGTACCCAATTCAAATTTATCTGAGTTTATCCTCTCAAATTTAAAACAATCTCACAAAGAAATGATAGAACTTTTTAAACATATTTTGCACCTTGATTTCGAATGGCTTTTTCAAAATTATAATGACGCTGTTTACATCATCTTATTTCTGGTTATTTTCATTGAAACAGGAATGGTAATTATGCCTTTTTTACCAGGAGATTCACTTTTATTTACTGCAGGTTTATTTGCCCGTTTAGGTTATTTAAATATGGCATTTTTAACAACTTTGCTTTTTGTGGCTGCTGTTATTGGAGACAATACAAATTATTGGATCGGTAGAAAGATAGGATTACGAGTGTTGCACATTAAATTTAGAGGCAAAAATCTTGTAAAACAAGAATATATAGATAAGACTCATACATTTTTCGAAAAATATGGCGCAAAAACTATTATCATGGCGCGCTTTGTCCCAATCGTTAGAACATTTTCACCTTTTGTTGCAGGGGTTGCTGAAATGAATTATCGAAAATTTCTTTCATTTGATATTTTGGGTGGAGCATTGTGGATATTCAGTTTAACTTTTGCTGGGTATTTTTTAGGTGAAATCCCTTGGATTCGAAAAAACATTGAGATTGTAGCCTTAGGGATTATTTTTATTTCTGTACTTCCAATTATTCTGCAAGTTATCAAAGCTAAGAGAAGTAAGTAATTCCATAAATCTACTAATGGTGAATCAGAAAAAATTTGGCCTTATCGGCTATCCGCTTTTACATTCCTTTTCGAAGAAATATTTTACCGAAAAATTTGAAAAAGAAGGTATCTCCGATTCTCAATATGAGCTTTTTCCTATCGAACATATTAATAATTTTCCGCAACTTCTAACAGACAATCCAACACTTTGCGGTTTAAATGTTACCATTCCTTATAAAGAAAAGATCATCCCATTTTTAAATGAGTTGGATGAAACAGCAAAAGCTGTTGGCGCAGTTAATTGTATAAAAATAATCTCCAAAAAACAAACAACAACAGATAACCAACAACCCTTTTTAATTGGTTACAACACTGATGTTTTTGGATTCAAACAAAGTATAAAGCCATTTTTAGAATCACATCACCAGCGAGCTTTGATTCTTGGTACTGGAGGCGCGTCAAAAGCTGTTGCATATGTTTTAAAAGAAATTGGTATCGATTGCTATTTCGTAAGCAGAAACAAACATCATGATTCTGGAGCAAATATTTTTTTATATGAAGAGATCAATGAATATGTTATCAATGCTTTCAATTTGATTATTAATACTACTCCCGTTGGTATGTATCCAAATATTAATGAAGTGCCTGAAATACCTTTTGAATTTATTTCCGACAAACATTTACTCTATGATCTAGTTTATAATCCTACCGAAACAATTTTTTTAAAACAAGGAAAAGAAAAAGGCGCTATCTGCATCAACGGGCTTTCTATGCTTTATTTACAAGCCGAAAAAGCTTGGGAAATATGGAATAAAAAATAAGTTTTAATAATTCTATTTGTGAGTGAAGGAATAATGAATTTGAGGAAGGAGCAGGGGCAATAGTTTAATAAATAATTTCCAAAAAAAATATTCCGCTTAAATTTTATATTTGTTATATATTTCTTGCCTTATAGGACAGGAACAAGTATTAAATTGTCCAAAGGAAATCCTGTAATTACAATGTTTATTATCCACGCATTCCAGAAAATATATTTTATCATTAATACATTCCTTCACTTTGCAAAGGGTATGATGGCAATCACTGATACATCGATTTTTTGAGGAACAATAAATTGCCTTTTTTATGATTTCCGGATCAATTTCCATTTTTTCAATGTTTTGATTTATTTAAATCAATTAACCCATTTATGAGAATACAGAACAAATGTATTTATAAACAGAGCCATAATACAATGACTTAACTCATAAATATAAAACACAAAACAGGGGGCTTTCTACTGAAATTATTTTGTCATTTTTTTCTTCTTTTCTAATGCTATTCGCAATTGAATTTTATTTTTTTTATATCATGGAAAGATAAAATTTTATGCTGTCAAAATAAAAAATGTATCTTTGCGGGAATTTTAACCGAAAAATTTAAAATTCAAACCCCGTTCCTATGTCAATAGACTCAAGCAAATTTGTAGGTGAAGGCTTAACTTACGATGATGTACTTTTAGTACCTGCTTATTCAGAAGTGCTTCCTCGAGAAGTAGATACCACTTCTTATTTTACTAAAAAAATCAAACTTAATACCCCTATCGTTTCCGCTGCAATGGATACAGTAACTGAATATCAGTTGGCTATTGCTATTGCACAGGAAGGTGGAATAGGAGTATTGCATAAAAACATGAGCATTCAGGCTCAGGCTGATCAGGTTCGTAAAGTAAAAAGATCCGAAAGCGGAATGATTCTGGATCCAGTAACATTGCTTGAAACAGCCATTGTTACAGATGCTTTAAAACTGATGAAAGAATTTAAAATTGGTGGTATTCCTGTAATAAATTCAAAAAAAGAATTGATAGGTATTGTTACTAATCGAGATTTGCGTTTTGAAAAAAACTTAAAACGTCCTATCAAAGAGGTTATGACCAGTAAAGACCTTATAATTGCTAAAGAAGGAACCGATCTTAAAAAAGCGGAACAAATTCTGCAGCATCATAAAATTGAAAAATTACCAGTTGTCGACAAACAAGGAAAACTCGTTGGTTTAATTACTTATCGTGATATCATAAAAGTGAAAGTACATCCCAATGCAAATAAAGACAAATTGGGTCGCTTATGTGTGGCTGCAGCTGTTGGTGTAACAGCTGATATTTTAGAACGAATTGATGCGCTTGTAAATGTTGGAGTTGATGCTGTTGTTATCGACACAGCACATGGTCATTCGAAAGGAGTTATTGAAACATTAAAAAAAGTAAAAAAAACATATCCCGATCTACAAGTTGTTGTAGGTAACATTGCAACTCCAGAAGCTGCATTAGCATTAGTAAAAGCTGGCGCAGATGCAGTTAAAGTTGGAATAGGACCAGGCTCAATATGTACTACACGTATTATCGCAGGAGTTGGAGTTCCTCAATTTACTGCTGTTATTGAAGTTGCTAAAGCGTTAAAAGGAAAAGGCGTTCCTGTTATAGCAGATGGCGGCATTCGATTTACAGGTGATATTGTTAAGGCTTTAGCAGCAGGGGCAGATTCCGTAATGATGGGCTCCATGTTTGCAGGAGTAGAAGAATCGCCAGGAGATACTATTATTTATGATGGTAGAAAATTCAAATTATATCGCGGAATGGGCTCTATCGAAGCCATGCAAAAAGGTTCAAAAGACCGTTATTTCCAAGATGCAGAAGATGACATTAAAAAATTAGTTCCCGAAGGCATTTCAGGACGAGTACCTGTAAAAGGAAGTCTTGCAGAAGTCGTTTATCAATTTGTTGGAGGATTACGTGCAGGAATGGGATATTGCGGGGCTAAAAACATTGAAGCATTGAAAAAAGCAAAATTCATTCGTATCACTCATTCAGGTATTCGCGAAAGCCATCCACATGGCGTTTCTATAACTAGCGAAGCACCTAACTATAGCAGATAATTGTGGGCTATTAAACATTTTGTTTAACAAAAAACACCATCAACTGAAAATGTGATGGTGTTTTTTGTTTTTAATAGCTATATATTTGGTAAATAGATTTTTAAGCGGAAATGATGAACTATTTATTTCTAAACAAGTTAGGAATTATTACAACATGAAAAGTATAACTGTATTTTGTGGCTCTAGTCTTGGGACCGAAGATAATTATAAGAAACATGCATTTTTGCTAGGTCAGACGTTGGCTAAGCAAGAAATTCAATTAGTGTATGGAGGTGCTAAAATTGGGCTTATGGGAGCTGTCGCTGATGGAGCATTGAGTGAAGGCGGGAAAGTGATTGGTGTGATTCCCTTTTTTTTAAGAAGCAAAGAAATTGCTCACGAAAACCTAACAGAACTTATTCTGGTTGATAGCATGCATGAACGAAAAACAAAAATGAATCAACTTTGTGATGGGGTAATTGCACTTCCGGGAGGATTTGGGACAATGGAAGAGTTGTTCGAAATGCTTACTTGGGCTCAACTAGGATTACATAAAAAACCAATCGGATTGTATAATATGGAAGGGTTTTACGACCCGTTAAATGAGATGGTCCAAACAATGGTAGATAAAGGTTTTCTGAAAGAAGTAAATAAGCAGATGATATTATTAGGTGATAATACTGAAGATTTGCTTAATAAAATGCGAAACTATATAGCACCTCATGTTGGAAAATGGATAACCGAAGAATCGGTTTAATAGCGTAATAAATAAAAGACATTTTTTTCAAAATTGTATTTCATCAGATCATGCACCTTATAATAGGCATAACAGATACAAGCTCTCATTATTCTAATTATCCTCAATGGATAAAAGGCAATAACCCATTTATTAAGATTCTTCAATTAAAGCAAACTAATTTAAATGACCTGAAATTGTGTGATGGCATTATTTTAAGTGGTGGTATTGATACACATCCTTGTTTTTATAATAACAGACGAATAGATTATCCTAATGCTCCAAAAGAATTTGATATTGCACGTGATGAATTTGAGTTACAGGTTTTTAAGTACGCACAATTAAATAATATTCCAATATTGGCAATATGCAGAGGAATGCAGTTAGTAAACATTGCACTTGGAGGAAATCTCATTCAGGATATTGAAGAGGGCGGAAAAACAAACCATCGAAGAGAAGGAGAAACAGATGGAGCTCATCAAATTAAAGTTAGGAGAGATAGTTTGCTGTATGAAATTACACAAACTGAAAACGGAATAATAAATAGCGCACATCATCAGGCTGTTAATTACATAGCAAGTGATTTGATCATTTCAGCTTATTCCCATGATGGAATCGCAGAAGCGGCTGAATGGAAAAACAAAGAAAATAAACCATTTTTACTTTGTGTTCAATGGCATCCAGAAAGGCTTGAAAAAACAAATGAAAGAAACCCTTTTTCATTTAATATCAAGGAAGAATTTTTAAAGGCAGTGA
>CAIXIP010000265.1 GCA_903919535.1 uncultured Bacteroidota bacterium
CTTTCAGAATCAAATTCTATATCAGCTTCTTTAGATTCTTTAACAAAAGGTCGTTTGCCAAAAATAGTTTCCAGATCTTCTTTGAAAATTACTTCTTTTTCAAGTAATTTTTCTGCTAGTAATTTTAATAAAGGTTTATTGTCTGAAAGTATTTTTTTCGAACGGGCATATGCTGTTTCAATCAATTTACTTACTTCTTCATCAATTGTTTGAGCGGTTCTTTCGCTATATGGTTTTGTAAATCCATATTCATTTGCTCCTGTTGAATCGTAATAGCTGATGTTACCTATTTTATCATTTAAGCCATAAATGGTGATCATGGCATACGCTTGTTTCGTTACTTTTTCTAAATCACTTAAAGCTCCAGTAGAAATTTTTCCGAAAACGATTTGCTCTGCAGCTCTACCTCCCAATGTAGCACACATCTCATCTAACAACTGTTCTGTTGTAGTGATTTGGCGTTCTTCTGGCAAATACCATGCAGCACCTAATGAGCGGCCACGTGGTACAATTGTTACTTTAATAAGTGGAGAAGCATGTTCAAGTAACCAGCTGGTTGCAGCATGTCCAGCTTCATGATAAGCAATTACTTGTTTTTCGTGAACAGAAATAATTTTATTTTTCTTCTCTAGTCCGCCAATGATACGGTCAACAGCATCTAAGAAATCTTGTTTTTGAATCACATTTTTATCATGGCGCGCAGCAATAAGTGCAGCTTCATTACAAATGTTAGCGATATCGGCACCAGAGAAACCCGGTGTTTGTTTTGCCAGAAAATCAACATCAACAGAAGCATCTAATGTCAATGGTTTTAAATGCACTTTAAAAATATCTCTACGTTCATTTAAATCAGGCATATCAACATAGATCTGACGATCAAAACGTCCGGCACGCATCAATGCTCTGTCTAAAATATCAGCACGATTAGTTGCTGCAAGAATAATAACTCCGCTATTTGTACCAAAACCATCCATTTCAGTTAATAGCTGATTCAACGTGTTTTCACGTTCATCATTTCCGCCTTGTGCAGGATTTTTTCCGCGAGCACGACCAATAGCATCTATCTCATCAATAAAAATAATACAAGGAGCTTTTTCCTTAGCCTGACGGAACAAATCACGTACACGTGATGCTCCAACTCCAACAAACATTTCAACAAAATCAGAACCGGAAAGCGAAAAGAAAGGAACTTTAGCTTCACCTGCAACAGCTTTTGCCAACAGAGTTTTTCCAGTTCCCGGAGGGCCGACAAGTAATGCTCCTTTTGGAATTTTTGCTCCTAAAGTGGTATATTTTTTCGGGTTTTTAAGGAAGTCAACAATCTCTTTAATTTCAATTTTAGCACCTTCTAATCCGGCAACATCATTAAAAGTTATATTAACATTTGTATCTTTATCAAACAGTGTAGCTTTTGATTTTCCGATATTGAAAATTTGTCCGCCACCTGCGCCACCACCCATTCTACGCATAATAACAATCCAGATTATGATCATTATTACTAATGGTAATATCCAACTTAACTGATCACTCCATTGACTACGGTTTTCGTTTATTGCATCAATACGTTGACTAGGTTCAAAATCTTTTTGTGCTTCGTTAAGTCGCTCAACAAATTTATCTCCACCTGCAATTTTAACTTTATAATGCGGACCATTTGGTCGCTTATCAAGTTCATCTTTGGAGTATTGAGGTAACTTTAAAAAATCTTTTTTTATGGTAATCTCAGCAATATTTTCAGAAGGAACAATAACAATTTTATCAACTTGATGCTGCTTTAGCATTGTTTCAATAAATTCTGTTGTGCTTTTCTCTTTTAATCCTCCACTATAACTAAAAACTTGCAGAGCAATTAATGCAACAGCTATAATACCATATATCCAATAAAAGCTAAATGGTGTTTTAGGCATGTTTGGCTTTTTGGGAAGTTTATCTTTAAAACTTTTATTCTCGGGTTTTTGTTCTTGATCACTCATAATTTATTGTTCTAAAAAAAATTATACCAAAGGTATTTCACTTGTCGAGCTTAATTCAATGCATTCTATGTTCGCAAGTATTACATAGGTGCATTTTAATAAATCTATATTCTTTCGGATTAATCAAATGCCAATTTTGTTATTTCAGCATCAGCCCATAAGGCTTCTAAATTATAAAAACTACGAATTTGTGTTTGGAAAATGTGGACCACAACAGTTACATAATCAACTAAAACCCATTCTGCGTTTTGAAATCCTTCTGTATGATATGGACGGTCACCAACTCGTTTTTTTACTATTTCTTCAACAGAACCAGCAATTGCATTTACTTGGGTGTTTGAATCAGCTTGACAAATTATATAATAATCGCAAACTCGGTTATGTATTTTTCTAAGATCAAGAATAGAAATATTCCTTCCCTTAACTTCTAAGATCCCTTCAACTGCGGCATCAACAAGTTTTTCGATAGCGCTTTTTTCAACTTTATTTATGGAAGGTGCTGTCTTAACAACTTTCTTTGGTGCTGCTTTTTTGGCGATTACAGCTTTTTTTACTGCGACCTTTTTTGCTGCTACTTTTTTTGGTGCTGCTTTTTTTGTAACCGCAACTTTTTTAGGAGCAGTTGCTTTTTTTGTTTCAACCACTTTTTTTGTAGCGATTTTTTTGCTTGCTGTTTTTTTTACAGGACTTGCTTTCTTTTTAGCCATTAATTGAATTTCTCTGTTTTATTTCGTTCTTTGCAGAACCGTTATTGTTATCTACAAAAATAGTGAAATCTTTGCATTAATTTCCATGAAAACGTTATTTGTCGGACAAAATATTATTCATTTAAATTCGGTAGCTTCTACCAACAGTTATGCCAGTGAATTGTTGCGACAAATTAGGCCAGTTGAAGGAACATTAATTTATACTTTTAATCAACAAAACGGAAGAGGTCAAAGGGGAAGTGGATGGGAGAGCGAAGCTAATAAAAACATAGCTTTGAGCCTTATATTGAATCCCGCTTTTTTGCAAGCAGACAAGCAGTTTTTAATCACAAAGATCATTTCCCTTTCAGTTGCTGACTTAATGGCAGAAATGCTGCATTCTTATGGTTTAAGTGAACAAATAAGAATAAAATGGCCAAATGATATCTATGTTGGCGATAAAAAAATTGCAGGTATTTTAATTGAAAATACATTGAGAGAAAACAATATTCAAAGTTCAATAATTGGAATCGGCATCAATTTCAATCAAACCGAATTTACGACAACTAATACGGCTACATCTCTTAAAATTCTTACCAATGTAGATTTTGATCTGATGGTTGGAGTAGAGCGTATTTGCGACTATATTGAAGCACGTTACTTGCAATTGAAAACAAATAAACTTGAAAATATCGTTAATTCATATCTTTTAAGTTTATATAAATTTGGAGAGTGGAGTAATTATTCATCAGGTGGACAAACATTTGCGGGAAAAATTACAGGGGTTTCTCCATTGGGAAAACTTCAACTTGAATTAGAATCGAATGAAATAAAAGAATTTGATCTGAAAGAAATTATGTTTTGTTCTTAATATCAATTTCTTGAAGCGAGGATGGATAAATGAATACGAATGTATTGTTGTTACTAAAAATAAATTTTTCAGATAATAATTGGGGAACATGCTCAAAAAGTATTTCGATAAAATATTAATAGAAGCCGGCTGTGATGAAGCTGGTCGTGGTTGTTTAGCCGGACCCGTATTTGCAGCAGCAGTGATACTTCCAAAGAAATTCAAAAATTCAATTTTAGATGATTCAAAAAAATTAAGTGATAAGCAACGAAAATTACTTCGTCCTATAATTGAGCAAGAAGCTATTTCTTGGGCTGTTGCCGAAGTTAGTGCACAAGAAATTGATGAAATTAATATTTTGAATGCGTCTTTTTTAGCGATGCATCGCGCCATTGATCAATTGAAGGTTTTGCCTGAAAGCTTGTTAATTGATGGAAATCGGTTTAAGAAATACAAAACTATTCCTCATGAATGCATTATTCAGGGTGACGGAAAATATATGAGTATTGCTGCTGCTTCTATCCTTGCAAAAACTTACCGTGACGACTATATGGATAACTTGCATGAACAGTTCCCTCAATACGATTGGCTTAAAAACAAAGCATACGGAACGGTTAAACACCGTGACGCAATTATCAAATATGGTGTTTGCGAGCACCATCGGAAAAGTTTTCGTTTACTTCCAGATCAACTGGAATTTGAATATTAATTAGCACCTGTCTGTTAGTAAGTTCCTTTAAAATCAAATCTTTACAGCAAACACATTTTATACTTTTGACCTAAATTGGATACGTACTCCCAAAAAATTGGCTTAAAAAGTTATGTTAAAAAAGATATTATTCGGAATTCTATTGTTAGCAGCTATTGCAGCAGGAGTTTATTGGTTCACTTATACCAAAGAAATAAGCACTCCTGTTAGTGAAGGAATTAATGCAATCCCAGGCACAGCAGTAATCATATTTGAGAGTAAGCAAGTTAAAAACACCTGGAAAAAATTATCGCAAACCAATATCATGTGGGAAGAATTGCTGGGCACAGCTAGTTTTTCAAACCTTAATTCACAGGCAAAATACATTGATTCATTAATAATACAGAATGCTGAAGTTTCAAAATTGTTGGATAATCATTCTGTTTTTATTTCTGCTCATGTATCTGGGGCCAACACATACGATCTTTTATATGTTTATAGCTTACCAAATCTCACTTATACTTCAACGTTAGAAAATTTTCTGAAAACGGTTAATAAAAATTCTGAGGCATCAGTTCGTGAATATGATGGTGTAAATATCTCAACTATTCATCCTCCTAATAAAGATTCATTAAGTTTTGCTTTTTTGAAAGGCATCGTCATGATGAGCTGCAAGCAAAATCTTGTTGAAGATGCTATTCGTCAATTAAAATCAGGCGTTTCCATTGCGAACGACAAAAATTTCAGTAAAGTAATTAATACTGCAGGAAAAAATGTAGATGCAAATGTTTATGTTAATTATAAGATATTTCCGAGCCTCATCAATAATTTTATACTGCCAACCTTAAGTAACGAAACCACTGGATTTGCTGATTTCGCAGATTGTTCAGGGTGGGATATTACATTAAAGCCAAATGCAGTAATGCTAAGTGGGTTCACACAATCAAATGATTCGTCATTTAATTTTCTTAATCTTTTTAGAAAACAAAAACCGCAAGAAATAGAATTGACAAAAGTAATTCCCTCAAAAACAGCGTTGTTATTATTTTTTGGAATCAGTAATATAAAATCATTTCATCATGATTACAAAAGTTATCTGAGTGCGAAGCAACGTTCACAGAAATATGAATTATTTGTTGATGGAGTCAATAAAAAATATAGAATCAACATTGAACGTTCCATGCTCGATTGGGTCAATAATGAAATGGCATTAGTTGTAACAGAGCCTTCGTCAACTGATTATACAAATAATTCGTATGCAGTAATTCGTTCAAATAATATTGATGATGCGGTTAGTTCTTTAAATGGTATAGTTGATTCAATTGCGAAAAAAGATAAAGAAAAAGCTGACACAACAAATTATAAAAATCACGTGATCTCACGATTAAAATTGCCGAATGTTTTGTCTGAATTATTTGGTTGGCAGTATAACAAAATCAC
>CAIXIP010000266.1 GCA_903919535.1 uncultured Bacteroidota bacterium
ATATAAAATTTGAAAAATCATAAATAAAGTAACCGGTTTTGTAATTTGTTAGCTGCATTATTCTTTTTTTAAATAAAAAATTAAATTGTTGATAATTTGGAGGAAATACAATGTACAACTTAATGTTATTTCGATAACACAAATTTTGGAAATCCAAAAAGGCTTTAACCTTGTTTTCTAATTCATTTTTTATCGAATAATGTTGGGTATTATTAACATATTTAAAAGCTCTGTTTTTTCTTTGAAACGGTATAGGGCTAGAGCCACACTTCATCATTGTGTCCAAAGGTGAAAATCGCTTTTCCCTAAGGTCAAAATTTGATTTATTAATTCGAGATAAGCACAATACTTTAGATAAATAGTTTTTTTCTTCATGTGCTATCAATTCATCATTTATATAATTATACTTTACTAAAGGATAAAGTACATCAAATCTGTATTTAAGTGATTCACTGGGCAATAATTCCGAAGGGTCATCAACTGTTAATAAAACAATTTTAGGTTTTTGATTAAACTTAAGAAGAGTCCTTAATAGAAATTCATGAAATTCAATATCAGAGCCAGTATATGATAAATTGTATGTTGTTAGACCGTTACTTCTTTCAATTTGATGTGCAATAATATTTTTTGCACCTCTTGAAGAGCCCATTACTATACACTCTTTATTAATTTTCCCATTTATTACTTGTTCAAGCCTTGTATCTACCTCTCTACTTGGAGCAATGTAAATCAGAATAAAAAACATCTTATCAAAAACAAAGAAAGCAAGAACAAACAAAAGTAAGTTGTATATAAATTTTTTCATGTTAGAATTGGAAGTATATGAATATTTGTTCCTTGCCAGTAAAGAGAAATAACGTTGCAACTATTCCCAAATAAAAAAACCACCTTATCGGTCTTGGCCACTTATTCCCAAAATTAGCTATCGAGTATAGCTGTTCTCTGCCAAACCATTCCGTAATGATGAATAATGTTAACATAAATGAAGTTATTATAACGTGTTTCCCTCCCCCAAAACTGGGTATTGTGAACAGAGATTTGGTAAATATATTGGAAATATAGCTAAGCGCATGAGTAACATTGTTCGCACGAAAGAAAATCCAAGCAAAGACAGTTAATCCAAAAGTTAAAGCAATAGATAAAAAATCTTTAAGTGATGGGAGATATTTACCTTTTGCCACAATATCGAGATTATTTCTATGTGTGTTAAAGACAATTGAAGGCATAATATATAACGCATTTAGAAACCCCCAAACAATAAATGTCCAATTTGCACCATGCCAAAAACCGCTAACCAGAAAAATGATAAAGGTGTTTCGGATTTGCATCCAAATACCGCCTTTACTTCCGCCTAAAGGAATGTAGAGATAGTCTTTAAACCAAGAAGATAGAGAAATGTGCCAACGTCTCCAAAATTCGGCAATATCTCTTGAGAAATAAGGAAATGCAAAGTTCCTTAATAGGTCTAGACCAAATAGGCGAGCTGTACCCAATGCGATATCGGAGTATCCTGAAAAGTCACAATAGATTTGAAAAGTAAAAAAGACAGCACCTAAAACAAGCGTACTTCCAGTATAGTCAGTTGAATTATTGAAAATTGTGTTTGCGTATTCAGCGCAGTTGTCAGCGATGACAATTTTTTTGAATAAACCCCACAATATTTGTCGCAAACCATCAACGGCTTTTGCGTAATCAAATTCCCTTTTTTTTTGAATTTGCGGCAAAAGGTGTGTTGCTCTTTCAATTGGACCTGCTACAAGCAATGGAAAAAAACTAACGAAAACAGAGTAGTCAATAAAGTTTCTTTCTGGTTTTATTTTGTTTTTATAAACATCAATAACATAGGATAGACCATGAAAAGTATAAAAAGAAATTCCTACAGGCAAAATCACTTGTAATGTACCGAAATTTGCTTTTAATCCTAACAGGTATAACCCATCAGCAAATGAAGCAGCAAAAAAATTGTAGTATTTAAAAACTCCAAGAAAACCTAAATTGATACCTATACTAAGCCACAACCAAAAAAATTTCTTGCTCTGGTTTTTAATCTCGTGTATTTTAATGCCAGTAAAGTAGTCTAATAAAGTCGAGAAAATAAGTAGAAACATAAACCTCCAATCCCAACAAGCATAAAAAAAGTAACTTGATACTAGAAGTAAAATATTTTGTTGCCTTAATTTTCTTTTTGTTACAAACCAGTAAAGTATAAAAACAATTGGTAAGAATATCGCAAAGTTCAATGAGTTAAAAAGCATATGGTCCTTCTATTTTGTAATTATCTTTGTTGTGCACTTTCTTTTCATAACATTGTCAATAGCTCTATTAGCTTTGGGATCATATTTTAATTGCCCCACAAAAGACGATTACAATTAAACTATTTTAAATAAGGCTAAATTTAAACAAATTATGAAAGCAATACTAAACAGCTACTAGTTGTTTAATTCATTCGATTGAAGTTAACTATAGAGCTAAAAGTGCTTTTTCATCGCGAAAATCGCGCAATGCTTCGTCCAATTGATTATCGACCACATTAAATGAATTAAAGGTGTAGTTGTTAAATTCTTTTGTTCATGCATATAATTGTATTTTTGTTAATTTTGCATTTTGTAATTTAAATAGTTAATAATATCCTATAATGGATTATAATATTTTAGTAAAAACTAGAATAATATTTTATAAATCAAAAACACAGTTGTAAATAAACTTCCAATACAAAATAGAAATTCAA
>CAIXIP010000267.1 GCA_903919535.1 uncultured Bacteroidota bacterium
GATTTGTGAAGCGCTCAATTTATTTTTAATTTATAAATTTTAAAATACTAAACTCTAAATTACTCTACTCCGTCTTTCAATCTTGAACCAGGTTGATTTAAAACCTTTTTCAAATATTTTTTCTCGTATTGACTATGTTCAAACTCATTACCCATCAAAATTGCAGTTGTTGGACAAGCTTCAACACACATACCACACATTGTACACATATCTAAATGATATACCCAGGTATCAATACGTTTTTTCTTTTTACCATCAGGTTGAATCTCTTGTTTGGTAATGATTTTTATTGACCCATTTGGACAAGATAATTCACAAGATTGACAACCAGTACATTGATGTTCGTTCTTATCGTCATGAGGCATGATCACCTCTCCACGAGACCTTTCAGGAATCTTTAATTCGCCACGATTCTCTGGGTATTCTTCAGTAATAATTGTACTAGGATGAGTAAAATAATATCCCGTCAATCTCATCCCAACCAATAAGGATTTTATTGAATTAAAAATTGTCCCGAAATATTCTTTTAAAAACATAATATAAATTCTAAACTTATTAAAAATGCCAACCCATAATCGCCATTAGTGTAACCAGTAAAACATTTACCATACTAATTGGCAATAAATATTTCCATTCCAAATTCAATAATTGATCAATACGCAAACGTGGGAAAGTCCAACGAAACTGCATAATGATAAATATGATAAATAGCGTTTTACCAAAAAACCAAATGGATGATGGTATGTAATCCATGATATGATTGAATCCTGTCATGCCACCAATGTGGAAAGGCATCCATCCGCCAAGGAAAATTGTTGCAGCAACTGCTGACACAACAAATAAATTAATGTATTCTGCCATTAGGAACATAGCGAATTTCATACCTGCATATTCTGTATTGAAACCTCCGGTAAGCTCTTGATCAGCCTCAACTAAATCGAATGGTGCACGGTTAATCTCTGCTGTTGAAGCAACTACGAATATTACAAAAGCAATCATTACAGGAATGTGTCCTTTAAATATCCACCAGCCGTTTGCCTGACTCTCTACAATATCATTCAAACTTAAACTTCCGGTAAGTACTACAATTGAAATAAGTGATAACCCAATTGAAAGTTCATAACTCACAATTTGAGCACCGCAACGCATCGCTCCAATTAATGAGTATTTATTACTACTTGACCAGCCTGCCATCAAAATTCCGATAACCGCCATAGACGAAACAGAAGAAATATAAAGCACTCCAATGTTAATGTCCCAAATTTGAAAACCCCGGGCATAAGCTATTGGCGCTACTGCCAACAATGCAGTAGTAATAATGATACCAGGAGCAAGATTAAATAAAAATTTATCGGCAGCATCAGGAGTAAAACCTTCTTTGAATAATAATTTTACAGTATCCGCAATAATTTGTAAAGTCCCTTTTGGTCCAACACGGTTTGGTCCTAAACGAAGTTCCATAAATGCAGCAACTTTACGTTCCATATAACCAAGGAAGAAAGCCAATAATATTAAGAATACCAATAAACACAATCCAACTATAACCATTTCGGTTACAGTAAGGAGCATATCATTTGTTATGACATTTTTTAGCCAATTATGCAAGAATGTTGCAAGTGACGAAAAGCTATATGATAAAAGTGTCTTCAATTTTTAAATTATAATTTCTAAATCTTAAATTTTCAATTCTATTTATCTGTCAATATCAGGAATAATTAAATCTATAGTAGCCATAATTGCTATTAGATCCCCTATTTTATGTCCTTTTGAAATATGTGGTATTGCAGATAAGTTAGCAAAATTCGGTGAACGATATTTACAACGGTATGGTGTTGAAGCTCCATCACTAACAATGTATACACCTAGTTCTCCGCGAGCTGTTTCTACACGTTGATAAAATTCTCCTTTTGGTAATTTTATTACATTTTTTGTTTTTGCAACAATGTCTCCTTCAGGGATATTGTCAATCAATTGCTCAATGATATGCACTGACTGTAACATTTCAGCCATACGTACCTGGCATCTTGCCCAACTATCACCACCTGTTAATATTACTTCGTCAAATTGAAGTTTTTCATAACCATCGTAAGGATAAAGTTTTCGAATATCGCAACTCACACCAGAAGCTCTCGCTACAGGTCCTGTACAACCTAATGCAATTGCATCTTCTTTAGTTAAAACTCCAACATCCATCATACGATTTTGGAAAATAACATTACCCATTAATATTTCATCGTACTCGTGATAGTTATCTTTGAATTGTTTCAAAACCTCCTTAACACGTGCTTGAAAATTTGAAGGCACATCCGCAATTACACCACCAGGAACCATATAATTCATAGTAAGTCGCGCACCACAAGTTTCCTCCATGATGTTATTGATTGCCTCACGGTCACGGAAAGCATAAAAGAAAGGAGTTACACCGCCTAAATCAAGACCTGCAGATGCAAACCACAAAATATGAGAGCTGATACGTGCTAGCTCACAAATAATAACCCTGATTGCTTGTGCACGTTCTGGAACCTGAATCTGCAAAGCTTTTTCAACCACTAATGCACATGCAAGATTATTCATATGTGCCGACAGATAATCCATTCGGCTTGTTAAATAACCATATTGACGATAGGAAAGACTTTCGCTCATTTTTTCAATGGAACGATGAATGTATCCTAAATGTGGCTCTACTTTTTTAATTGTTTCACCATCAAGCCAAACCTTCAAACGTAACACACCATGTGTTGACGGATGCTGTGGCCCCATGTTTATGACAAATTCGCCTTCTTCGTTGATATGATCTTCTTCGCCTAGTATCATTTATAATTCTATCATGTGTTCGTCAACATAATTTTTTCTCAAAGGATATCCCACCCAATCTTCTTCTAAAAATATTCTACGCAAGTTGGGGTGATTTAAAAATTTTACTCCAAACAAATCGAAAACTTCATCTTCATTCAATTCGGCTGTTTTCCAAATATCATAAACAGATTCAATTTGCGGATTAACGGTATCTGTAATTTTCGCTTTTACAACAATTGTATGATTATGTGTGTTTGACTTTAAAAAATAAACCATCATTAAATGATCTTTCCAATCAACACATGTTAAACAAAATAAATAATCAAAGAGGAATTCTTTACTTGAACGAAGAACCTTCATCACAGGAAGTAATTCTTCAGAAGGGATAATAGCATTCAAAAACTCTCCAGTTTCGTCAAAAGTGACTGCTGGGAATATTTGTGTAAAGCTATTTTTTAGTTCTTCGTTAGTCATTTATTATTTGTGTGCTTTCGCACTATTCAAATTTATTTTTTATCTACTTGTTTTCTGAAGTATGCGTCATTCTTAATTTTTTCCTGTAAAGCGATCATTGAATGCAAAAGAGCTTCTGGACGTGGAGGACAACCTGGCACATAAACGTCAACAGGAATAATGTGATCAATTCCTTTTACTACAGAATAGGTATTATAAAAAAATGGGCCACCGGAAATAGTGCATGCTCCCATTGCAATAACATATCTTGGTTCAGGCATTTGGTCGTATAAACGTTTAAGAACTGGTGCCATTTTCATAACGATAGTTCCTGAAACAATTATTAAATCAGCCTGACGAGGTGTTGCTCGCATTACTTCAAATCCAAAACGAGACCAATCGTATTTTGCATTTACAGTATGCATCATTTCAATTGCACAACAACTTGTACCAAATGCTAATGGCCACACGGAATTGGAACGAGCCCAATTTATAACCGCATCAAGTTGGGTAACCATAAATCCTCCATCAGGAGTTTCATGAATTTGTCCAGGGAATTCTAATTTATCCTTTAAACCCATTTTAGCGCTCCCTTCTTCCAAGCATATAATAAGCCCATGAATAAAATAAACATAAAAATAAGAATTTCAACAAATGCAAGCATCCCAATATCTTTTACAACAACTGCCCATGGATACATAAAAACAAGTTCCACATCAAATACCAAGAATACTAATGCGAATAAATAATAACCAACATTAAATTGAATAAAAGATGTACCTGAAGTAGGAATACCACATTCGTAAGTTTCACCTTTTTGAGGATTAGTGGAAGTTTTTGCAAGAGCCTTTGATAAAAGGATTCCGCCTACAGCGAAAACAATTCCGCAAAATAAAAGAAGTATTAGTGCTAACGAGCCCATAAAATATTTTCTGGTGTCAAAAGTATCTGCTGGCAAAGTTATAAAAAATGATATATATCATAGCAGAATAATTCAAATCAATATTCCTTTACAAACTATTTCAAAAATCAATATAAAAAACTATAAATTATGGCAATCAAAATTACTGACGAGTGCATCAATTGCGGAGCCTGCGAGCCAGAGTGTCCAAATGGTGCTATTTATGCTGGGGGTGATGAGTGGAGATTTTCCGACAAAACCTCTGTGACTGGAAATTTTACATCAAAAACTGGAATTAATTCTAATGCAGATGATGCGCATCCCGCAATTTCTGGCGATTTTTATTATATCGTAACCGATAAGTGTACAGAATGTGCAGGATTTCATGATGAGCCACAATGTGCTTCTGTTTGCCCTGTTGACTGCTGCGTACCTGATGAAAATCACGTAGAGTCAAAAGAAGATTTATTAGCTAAGAAAGCAACATTACATCCTTAAAATTTTATAATCATTAAAAAATAATAATGGAAACAGTTGAAAAAAAGGCAGGAAAAACCACTGAAGTAAGAGAAGCTGACAGAGTGGTGGTACGTTTTTCCGGTGACTCCGGTGATGGTATGCAGTTAACTGGAATGCAGTTTTCTGATACGGCAGCACTTTTAGGAAATGATATCAGTACATTCCCAGATTACCCATCTGAAATACGTGCCCCAATAGGTACTGTTGCAGGGGTATCAGGATTTCAAGTACATTTTGGAAGCAAAGAAATATTTACTTCCGGAGATGAATACGATGTGTTAGTAGCAATGAATGCTGCTGCATTAAAAGTTGATCTTCCTAAATTAAAAAAAGGAGGATTCATTATTGCAAATACTGCCGGATTTGATAAAAAAAATCTAGGCTTAGCACAATATCCTGAAGGCGTTAACCCTCTAGAAGATAACTCTCTTACAAACTACACTGTATTGCAGGTAGATGTTACCAGACTTACAAAAGAAGCTCTTGCAGATTCTGGGTTAGGTACAAAAGAAATTGAACGTTCAAAAAACATGTTTGTGCTTGGTGTTCTTTTCTGGATGTTTGACAAACCTGTTGAACCTACAATTAAATTCATTGAAGAAAAATTCAGTAAAAAACCGGAAGTTGCTCTTGCAAATGAAAAAACATTAAGAGCTGGTTGGATCTATGGTGAAAACACAGAGATTTTTACTACACAATTTAAAGTTTCTGCAGCAAAATTACCTGCTGGAGAATACAGAAGCATTACAGGAAATCATGCAACAGCGATTGGATTAATTGCTGCAGCTGAAAAATCTGGATTGCCTTTATTTTTAGGTTCTTACCCAATAACTCCTGCAACAGATATTTTACATGAGCTTTCAAAATACAAAGCAAATGGTGTAAAAACATTACAAGCAGAGGACGAGATTGCAGGTATTTGTTCTGCAATCGGTGCGTCTTACGCAGGAAATCTTGCTATAACAACTACTTCTGGACCAGGAATGGCATTAAAAACAGAAGCGCTAGGTTTAGCAACCATGTTAGAGATTCCGTTGGTTGTTGTAAATGTTCAGCGTGGCGGACCAAGTACCGGTTTACCAACAAAAACAGAACAATCCGATTTGTTAATGGCAATGCATGGAAGACATGGCGAAGCGCCACTTCCTGTTATAGCAGCTTCTTCTCCATCTGATTGTTTTGATATGGCATATGAAGCATGCCGTATTGCTGTTGAACATATGACTCCTGTAATTTTACTAACAGATGGATATATTGCTAATGGTTCTGAACCATGGCTTTTCCCATCAGAAGATAAACTTGCTAATATATCTGTAAAATTCCTCGACAAAATCAATTCGGATAACGGTGTTTTGTTGCCTTATAAACGTAACGAAAAATTAGTTCGCCCTTGGATTAAGCCAGGAACAAAAGGCTTAGAGCACCGTATTGGTGGATTGGAAAAACAAAATGAAACCGGAAACGTTTCTTATGATGCAAAAAATCATGAAACGATGACCAAATTAAGAGCTGCTAAAATTGAAAAAATCGCTGATTTTATTCCTCTTGCTAAACCTGATAGCGGAAAAGAAAAAGCTAAAGTTCTTGTTTTAGGTTGGGGTTCTACAGCTGGTTCAATCAAAATGGTTGTACGCGAAATGATTGCCGAAGGAGCTGATGTTGCACATGTTCATTTGAAATATATCAATCCATTTCCAAAAAATTTGGGTGAATTATTAAAAGGATATGATAAAGTATTGATTCCTGAAATGAATTGCGGACAGTTGCTGCAGTTAATCAGATCAAAATACATGGTACCTGCAATTGGCTTTTCCAAAGTACAAGGATTACCTTTTACAACATCAGAATTAAAAGAAAAAATTAATGAATTATTGGTTACAAAATAATTTTGAGTAACCCTTAAAAATAAACGTAATGGAAACAATAACTGAAAATAAATTAACCCCAAAAGATTACGCATCAGAAATGGAAGTAAAATGGTGCCCTGGTTGTGGCGACTATTCTATTTTAAAGCAAGTTCAAACGGTATTTCCTGACTTAGGAATTCCGAAAGAAAATTTCGCTTTCATTTCAGGTATCGGTTGCTCCTCACGCTTTACATATTACATGGATACCTATGGTATGCATAGCATTCATGGCAGAGCTGCAGCAATTGCATCTGGTGTAAAGGCAGCTAATCCTGACCTTAGTGTTTGGATCGTTTCTGGTGATGGTGATGCACTTTCAATAGGTGGAAACCACTTTATTCACTTGATGCGTAAAAATTTCGATGTGAATTATTTAGTTTTTAATAATCAGATCTATAGCTTAACAAAAGGACAATATTCCCCAACTTCTGAAAGAGGAAAAGTTACTAAATCTAGTCCGTATGGGTCAATTGAAGAACCATTCAATCCTTCGGAATTAGCTTTAGGTGCTAAAGCAAGTTTTGTTGCACGCACCCTTGACCGTGATCCGAAACACATGCAAGCTATTTTAAAACGCGCTCATGCACACAAAGGAACTTCATTTGTAGAAGTATATCAAAATTGCCCTGTATTTAACGACACTGCATTTTTTGCCTTCTCTGATAAAGAAACTAAAAAAGAAGAAGCAATTATTGTTGAACACGGGAAACCATTGATTTTTGGGCAGAACGAAGAGAAGGGGATTAAATTTGAAGGATTAACTCCTGTTATTGTAAACATAAACGAAACTGGAATTTCTCCAAACGATTTATGGATACATGATGAGAAAGATAAAACAAAAGCAAACATTCTATCTCGCTTCTTTGATACTACTCAAAGTGATGATATGTTCCCTCGTCCGTTCGGAATTATTTATGCTAATGAGCGTCCGATCTATGACGAAAACTTAGTAGCACAAATTGATAATGTTACTGCTAAAAAAGGTAAAACACCATTGAATAAAATATTATCAGGAGAAAAAACCTGGAGTATAAATTAGATTTTGATTTGGTTAGACCAAAAGCATCTCACGAAAGTGAGGTGCTTTTTTTTTAGAAAAAACATAACCTATCTCGCAATATATTTCTAAAAATGCTACACAATTGTTGGTATATCTGCTTTATAACAGAATACTTGTAATGATTGTGGACAGTTGTTTAGATGAGAGTTTAGAAACGAAGGTTAAATTACAAAACAGGGTGCCTAACAATTTACAAATGATATAATTAAATCTGTGTACTTTTACTTTTATTAAACTCATAATCAAAAAAATGAACAAACATCTCGAAATACTTTACCAAGAACACGCTATCATAAAAAAAGCTCTTCAAACTGTAAAAGAACTGAAAGAACTTATCGATAAAAATCCGGATGAATATAAGTCAGAAATGACAAGGTATATTTCTTTTTTCAGAAAGTATGCTGATGGCTTTCATCATTACAAAGAAGAGCAAATTTTGTTTCCTGAAATGAGTAAGAAAAATGAATTTTTGGGAGATGGTGTTATTAAAGAAATGTTTGACAATCATTCTGATTTCAGAGAGATGATTGGAGCTATTGAGTCATCTGTTGAAAGCGGTGAATACAAGGATGCGCATACTGCATTTGAAAAATATGCTGAAAACCTACTTGACCATATTGCTGTAGAAGATGATGAAGTTTTTCAAATTCCTGAAACTATTTTTGACGAATCAGAAATGGAAAGAATTTATTTCCGTTTTATGGATTGCGATGCTGATTTAGGCGCATCGGAAAAGAAGAAAATGGAAGCTATGATCAATTAATTTTTCTAAAATTATTATGTAGCTAACTCAAGAAGTAAATCTAATGAGCTACCAATTATTAAAACTAATACATATCCTAAGTGCTACATTAATGATAGGCACAGGGCTTGGGAGCGCATTCTATTTATTCTTCACGTATAAAAAAGCAAAAGCGTCAACAGTAAAAGATGTATTGAGCCTTGTTGTGATTGCAGATTCCATTTTCACTTTGCCTTCAGTAATTGTTCAGTTAATAACAGGCATATTTTTATCGAACCTGATGAGCTTACTTTACACCAAATGGTTTTGGCTAGTTATTATAGCAAGCGTTATAGTTTTATTTTTGTGGTTAATTGCTGTGGTGATCCAATATAAACTTAAACGATTATTGGAGGAGAAAGAAGAAATCACCGCACAATTTCACGGACTAATGAAAAAATGGTATTATCTCGGAATATTTTCATTTTCCGGTTCTATATTTCTTTATTATTTAATGGTTTATAAACCTTTTCTATAAGCATGAACATACTAATTTTAGGGGGAACAGGCTTTATCGGAAATAGCATTTTTCATTCGCTTGTTTCTGATCATAAAATAATAATTGCAAGCAGAAATAAAATTGAATGTTACGACAATTGGCGACAAGTTGATTTCTCGAAAGAAAATAATTGGGAAAAACTTCTAGCTGAAATTGATCTGGTGATAAATGCAATTGGAATTATTGAAGGCAATTACAAAAAAATTCAAACTGAAGCTCCTCTCAGTCTTTTCGCAGCATGTATAAAACAAAACATCAAAATTATTAATATCTCTGCAATTGGTGCAGAGAAAGAAATACCACCGACTCCTTTTTTACAAACAAAAAAAATCACCGATGAGTTTGTAATAAAATATCCTTTAGGAAAAGTAATTTATCCGGGAATAGTGCTTGGTAAGAATGGCAAAAGCACAAAGTTTTTTTCGGCTATAGCAAGCCTTCCAATCATTCCTGTGTTTGATGACAAAGCCATTCCTTTGGTGCACATTTCTCAATTAACTGAATTAATAAAAAATATTGTAAACGATTTCGATAAATACCCAAAACAAATATTTGCTGTTTCGCAAAGCGAAACGTTCACCGAATTTCTTTCGGCATTGAAAGGAAAAAAAGGGAGATTTTTTAGAATTCCGAAATTTATGATTTCATTGTTTTTTACACTTTTCCCAAAAGCCTCCATTGGTCTGTTCAGCAAAGACACAGTAAAACTATTTGAATCTACCGAACCGAAAGATTATCCACCAATGTTTGAAAAAGCCAGTTCAAAAATTCAAATTGATTCAGACATAGATCACACACTTATTATTTCTTCATTTGCTTTATTTGCAATTGTTTTTGTTTGGATCTGGAGTGGAATAAGTTCATTAATAGCAATTGACGAAAGCTATTTCTTAATGAGTACAATAACATCAAATCATCTGCTAGCAACCATCTTGGTCTTTCTGGGAAGTTTTGCAGATATCATTTTAGGATTTGCTGTATTAAGCAAATCTATCAGAAAACAAGCACTCGTCTTACAACTACTATTTATCATAATTTACACCCTAATACTCACTTTATTTGCCCCAATATATTGGATCCACCCTTTTGGTGTGTTAAGTAAAAACATTCCAATTATTGCATTGAGTTTATATTTACTAATGAAAAAGGATTGAGTACTTGTTTACAATTTGCTGGAAAGATTTAATTTTCAATTAATACATTTGTATTTATCTACCTCTATATAAATGAAGATTATAAACTACAATAAAAAACTAGTTGAATATTGTTTGCTGTTTATTTTATTAATCTTCCTTTCTCAAATAAGTATAGCGCAAAATATAAATAGCGAATACAGTAACTTTGATTGCAGTAAAGCAAAACAAATCGATATCCCTTTCCCATCAACAACCAATTCGTTTGCTATTAAAAATGCTACTTTAAAAAATCAAATTATATTTTATGAACACCGTGACCAATTTTCATTTTGGTATAAAATAATTTGCACTGAAGATAAATTGATTGATTGTAAAATAACTCCCATCAATAGCAAGGATAGTTATGTTCTTTATATTTATAAAAACAACGATGCTAATTTTTGCAACAATGTTTTTTATGGAAAGATCAAACCCTTAAAGTGGTCGAATCTTATAAATAATAACGAAGGAAAAGAAACATTTGAATTATCAGAAATTCAAATGAAAGTTAAAAAAAACGAGACCTATTATTTTTGTATCCTTAACACATCTCCTTCCAATTGTGGACACAACATGAGATTAATCTCGGGTATCGACACGCTTAACATTAATGCTATTCATTTCCCTTGCACGGAGGAAGAACCAGAAACAAAATTAATTGCTGCAAAAACTACAACAAAAAAAGTCGAGCCGCTTCCTTCTCAAAAAGTAATTTCTGAAAAAGTAATTCTGAGTGTTAAAGAAGAAAACAATATCACAAAAAAAGTAGATTCCCGCATAAAAATTAAAGATGAATTAAGTGGAAAAGAAACACTCATTGAGTCTACAGGACAAAACAGTTACTCTCTGGATATCGAAAAAGGGAAAAGCTATAATGTGGAATGCATTGCTACCGGTTACAAAACTTTTGACCACAGCATTATTATTAGTGATTATGTAAACCCTATAAACAATGCATTCGATGTGTTTTTACGTCCATTAAAGACTGGCGACAATTTTGTGATGGATCATATTTATTTTCATCCGAACACATATGCTTTGAGAAATGGGGCTGAAAAAGAAATGAGTTATTTGCTAAATTATTTAATTAATAATCCTGATGTAAAAATTGAATTACAAGGTTATACCAATGGGAGTAAAAGAATTAACAGAAATACCGCTTATAAAGGGAAAGGACCGGAATGGAATTTTACCGGAAGTGCAAAAAAACTCTCCAAACACAGAGCAGATACCATAAAAGAATACCTTGTAAAACAGGGTATTGATAGCAAAAGAATTTTTACAAAAGGATTGGGTGGCGAAAAGATGATCGTTGAAAACCCTAAAAAGTTAGAGGATATTCAAAAAAATGTACGAGTAGAAGTAATGATATTGTAAATTTATCCCAATAACTTTGTAAGCCGCACTTAATTTTCATCAAACTCCGACAGACAGTTTGATGGTCAGGCAGAGCTACCAAATATCGATTGGGGAGGTCACCCTGAGTTTATCGAAGGGAACGGAAGGCTCACAGCACATGTTTCGACAAACTCAACATGACCACACACATTTCGATTCAGATATTTCGAGCGTTAATAGAAACAAGGAAAGCTTCACAAATTGAAATGTTAGATAATTACGAATGTTATACCTAAAAAATTGACATTCCTGTTTTTGTAGTAAGAAGCTCCAGTGATTTCATTCCTAAAACAGAATTTCCTTTTTCATTTAATCTCGGACTCCATGTTGCAACAGAATATTTTTTGGGGTGTATTGCCACTATTCCTCCTCCTATTCCACTTTTCCCTGGCAAACCAACCTTATAGGTAAACTCGCCTGACTCATCATAAAAACCACAGGTTTGCATTAATGAGTTAATTCGTTTAACCTGGCTTTGGTTCAAAATAAATTTATTGTTGTGTAATATTTTCCCTTCATGTGCGTAAAACAAAAAACAATTTGCCAACTCATTACACGTCATTTCAATTGCACATTGATGAAAATAAAAGTCAAGCACTTCATCCACGTCATTCTCAATGTTGCAATATGATTTTAAAAGATTAGCTAAGGCTACATTTTTAAAACCAAAGGCTTTTTCTGAACTCGCAACTTTCAAATTAAAATCTATTTCATCCGAATTAGTTAATGTCCGAACAAAATTTAAGAACTCTGTTTTAGGATTTTTTGTATGTGTAATTAACATATCAGCAATTACTAAAGCCCCTGGATTGATAAACGGATTACGTGGCTTTCCTTTTTCGTACTCTAACTGTACTAATGAATTAAAAGGTGTTCCCGAAGGTTCAACACCAATTCTTTCCCATATTCTTTCGCCCAAAAAAGTAAATGCAAATGATAATGAAAGCACTTTTGAAATACTTTGAATAGAAAACTTCTCATTACTATCTCCAATAGAATAGTTTTCTCCTTTTATTGTTACCAGATGAATACCAAATTTGGAAGGATCTACCTTTGTAAGTTCAGGAATAGAAGAGCCAACAGCTCCCATTTGATTATAAATTTTCACTTCCTCTTTTATTTCCTGCAATATCTGATCGTAGTTCATACTAATACTATTTAAAAATTATTTTATTGATTTTCATAACGTTTAGCCTCCTCAATAGGCAACCGTTTTCCATTATAATAGGCTACTATAAACGAATCTGTGAGGCCCATTGTTCTTATATAATCCTTTGCATGCTGAGCATCAATAAAATGGGTAAATGCACCAGCTGAATATTTTACTCCACCTGTAAAAACTTCTTCGAAAACAGGAGTTAAACCTTTAAATACATCAACAGAAACGGGGTTTTTATATACTCCTATTTGCACTTTATAAATCAAACCTAAAGGCAATTGCTGTTTTACAAAACTTGAGTCCTTGGTACTAATATCAGTGGTTCTTATACTTTTTGCAAAAACTGATTCTTCAGGTTTAATTTTTTTACTTCGTTCTTCACGTAAAAGTTTGCTGATCCTTTTTAATTTCAGTTCTGTGTTTTTTAATTTACTTTGCAGGTCTAGTTTTTGAGCTTTTATTTCTGTAATCGCTACTTTAATTTCTTCTTTTTTATCACTATCTGAAGCCTTTTTCAATGCTTTGGAATAATCTTGTAACTGATCGTTTGTTGATTCCGTTTTTCGTTTTAGATCCTCACGCAATAATAAAAACAAGGTATTATCTACTTCTAAACGTGTACTATTTCTTTCTTTATCCGTTGAAATTGCTACCATGTTATAATTGATGGGTGTAACATGTTCTTCGATAGAATTTAAATCCGCAGTTGATTTTATAAATGGTTGAGGTTTTACTGTATCAGCCACAACAACATTTTTCGGTGGCACAATTGAGTCTGTTTTTTTTGTTGAATCACTTGTTGATTTTTTAATTGCAGAAGCATTAGCCATAAGTGAATCAGCCTTCGCATTATTTAAGGTAATTACTTTTGGTAAAACATTTTGAGGCTCAACAGGTTTTGGTTTTAAATATTTAGGAGCTTCTGATTTCGAATAATTTGTAAAATCTAATTTCTTCTGAACTTTCACATTTTGATCATTTACTTGAATGGAAGAAACAAATAAGGCCTTTTTATCCTGCGGACAAAGCAAATTTCGAAATATTTCCATTGCCTGTTTTTCATCCGTCACACTTGGCTTGTATTTTCCAACAATAGTAGAATCCGTATTTTTATTTCCCGAACAATTATCATTCACCACTTTCACTACAAACGAATTTCCTGTCGTCCTGAAATCCAAAATGTGGCCACAATCATTTCCCTTTGTACTAAATACTTCAATATAAATAGCATCCCCAGCCTTCACCTGAATTGGCTTCACATCAACCAATCCAGCACGAAACTTATCTGACTGCTCTCTGTTGGTATACACTTTATGAACCCGTGAAGCGTTGCACGAAACAATTTTTTCTTCTCTTACAGCATTACAAAAGTCTAAATTCGATTCAACTTTATAAAAATAAAAATCGTAGTTATCGTCTTCCGAAATAGGAATCAACGTAAATTCAAATGAACAATCTTTGCTGAATATAATTTTATACCAAAAAGATGGAGTAGGGATTCCTTCCCTTGATAAATGGATCTCATACAATAAATTAAAATTATTTTGAATGCTTGCCGAAGTAGGAATAATAATTTCGGAAACCTCCCCTACTCCAGCTTTGCTATTGTTCTGAGCAAGAGCAAAAGTTGAGAAAACAAAAAACAAGCAGGTTATTAAAAAAAGTTTGCGTTTATAAATACAATTCATCTCAGTAAACTTAATTACAAAACTTACAGATTTCTCAGGAAGTTGACCTAAATATGAACGATGAACTGTTGATAGGATATGTAAAAAATTGTTTATACGACAATGTCAGTTCGAGTAGTCCCAAAGGGACGTATCGAGAACTATTAGATCAGCTATATTACTTCTTGATACGCTCCCTTTGGTCGCACTCGAAGTGACACTTCAATTCGACTAAGGTCTATGAGATCGTCTCTGAAGAATGTGTTTAATATTCGATACTCTGCTCCACCATATTAGCAGGCAATTCACGATATTCGTATTGCTGCGTTCTTAGCTGAGGTTCAAATCCCGCTTCACGAATCGCTTCCTGAATTCCATTTGCGGTAAAGCGATGAGGAGCACCGGCAGCCGACACAACATTTTCTTCAATCATAATACTTCCAAAATCATTAGCTCCTGCATGCAAACAAATATTTGCAATATCTTTTCCTACAGTCAACCAACTTGCTTGAATATTAATCACGTTTGGTAACATAATTCTACTCATTGCAAGCATTCGGATATATTCATCTCCACTAACATTATTGGAAATACCTTTGATACGTTTTAGTAAAGTACCATCATCCTGAAAAGGCCATGGAATAAATGCTAAAAACCCTTTTGCCTCTTTAGGCTTTTCACTTTGCACTTCACGTATCCATACTAAATGCTCAAATCGTTCTTCGATGGTCTCCACATGACCAAACATCATAGTGCCTGAAGTAGTAATGTTTAATTTGTGTGCTGCACGCATCACATCCAACCATTCGCGACCGGTACATTTTCCTTTTGATATTAATCTACGTACACGATCATTTAATATTTCTGCACCGGCACCTGGCAAACTATCCATTCCGGCTTCTTTCAAAGCTTTTAACACTTCGTAATGAGTGGATTTTTCAAGTTTGGTGATGTGAGCAACTTCCGGTGGCCCTAGTACGTGCAACTTTAATGTTGGATACAAACTTTTTAATTCCTTAAAAAGATCCACATAAAATTTTAAACCAAGATCAGGATGATGGCCCCCTTGCAATAAAAGCTGATCACCTCCATATTTAAAGGTTTCATCAATTTTCTTTTTATAGGTTTCGATATCTGTTATGTATGCTTCTTCATGCCCGGGGATACGATAAAAATTGCAAAACTTACAATTAGCGATGCATACATTGGTAGTATTTACATTTCTATCAATCTGCCAGGTAACTTTACCATCAGGCTTTTGAATCTTTCTTAACTCATTTGCTACAAACATTAATTCGGCAGTAGCCGCATGTTTAAACAAATAAACACCTTCTTCGATATTTAGAAATTCGAAATTTAACGCGCGTTTTAATAATTGTTGGATATTCATTATCTCTTGAATAATATTAGATAAAATTTATACTTTTACAAGTAAACAAAAGTAAAAATTATATGACTACCATCTCACAAAAAAATGCACTAAATAATAACGATAATATTGTTATCCTTTGTAGCAAAAATAACTCGTTTGCAAATTTTAATTTAAGCAAAGCAGAAATTGATTTTGTAAAAAAAGAAATCACCAAAAATGATAAAAAAGTTGTTTTCATAAATCAGCTGAATCGATTTGTGTTTGTTCAATTGATCGAAACAAAAGACGAAAAATATTTAACAATTGAAGCCCTTCGTAAAGCTGCAAGTAAAATGCATGCTGCAATTGTCGAAAACAAAATTGAAAGCATCACCGTTTTTGATGCCGAACATAAAACTGCTGAAACAATTGCATTTACAGAAGGATTAGCATTAAGTAATTATCAGTTTCTGAAGTATAAAAAAGATAAAAAGAAAGAAGAACATTCGCTTAAATCAATTTCTATATTTTCAAAAGATATTACTTCAACTCAAATAAACGAGTTACATATTCTTACTGAAGCCACTAATATTTCACGTACACTTGTAAATGAACCTCATAGTTTTTTAACGGCAACACAACTTTCAAAAGAATTCCAAAAACTTGGTAAAGAAGCTGGTTTTAGCGTAGAAGTATTTAATAAAGCGAAAATTAAAGCTTTGAAAATGGGTGGTTTGTTATCGGTGAATTTAGGCAGCATTGAGCCACCTACATTTACCATTATGGAATACAAACCAAAGAATGCAAAAAACAAACAACCTATCGTTTTGGTAGGTAAGGGTGTTGTTTATGATACTGGTGGTGTGAGTTTAAAACCTACTGCAAACAGCATGGATATGATGAAATGCGATATGGCTGGTGGAGCTGCAGTTGGCGGCACATTGTATGCTATCGCAAAAGCCAAATTACCTGTACATGTTATTGGTATTGTGCCTGCAACAGATAATCGTCCGGGAGAAAACGCTTATGTACCGGGAGATGTAATTACCATGTTCAATGGCTTAACTGTTGAAATGCTTAACGCTGATGCGGAAGGAAGAATGATTTTAGCAGATGCACTAGCTTATGCTAAAAAATATAAACCACAATTGGTAATTGATCTGGCAACTTTAACTGGCGCAGCTGTTGCTGCTATCGGAACATCAGGCATTGTTGCAATGGGAACTGCTGATGAAAAAATAAAAAACAAATTAAAACTAAGCGGTAATAATGTGTATGAACGTTTAGCAGAAATGCCTTTCTGGGATGATTATGATGAATTAATAAAATCAGATATCGCAGATATGAAAAACCTTGGTGGACCATATGCAGGAAGCATTACTGCCGGAAAATTTTTAGCCCGTTATATTGATTACCCTTGGATGCATTTTGATATTGCCGGCCCTGCATTTTTAACCTCAAAAGATGCCTACCGCGTAAAAGGCGGAACAGGTGTTGGTGTAAGATTATTGTTTGATTATTTGAAGAGCTTGTAGTTTTTGTTGGTGAAATAAAACCAACAATTTATGCAACGCGTAATTATGAAAAACCGGATTTCAACGAAACTAGTTGCGCCTATATCTTAAAAAAACAGATAATACGCAACTAGTTGCGTATACACAGGTGTTAGCACCAATTGTAAGACGACACCGTAACAGACGAACATAGACGAATGAAATATAAAAATATCAGAGAAGAAGAACTTAAAAACAAAGTCGGTGCGGACTGGTTTAAATCATTCGACACGACAGAGATTTTGGGTAACGTAGATTTTACAGTTTTCCCAAAACAAGACAACATTTTCGGACGGACACCGCTACTTTGGGCTGAAGCTAAAACTGGCAACTTTGACGTTCCGACAATGTTTGTTCAATTGGTTCTTACAATCGGAAAAGCCCGAACATTTGACAAAACATTGCCTCCTGCATTTCTTGGAGCTTTTGACTTCAAAAAAATTGCGTTTGTTCCATATATTAACATTCAAGACATTTTTTACATCAACGACTTCAATTGGAACGTAGCACCAAGCAACCACGAGACAAAAGAATTTAAACTCATCAAGGACAGAATTGAAGCAACACTAAAACAAAATACTTACATCTACGATTATCAGGCTGACGAAAAAGACCTAAAAACATTTATTGCGAACAACATCGCAAAAGCGACAGAAGCGAGTAAAATAAAAATTGATAAAAATAATTTCATTCCAATTTACTTGCGTTGGCTTGACATTGTAAAACCAGTTATTGACGTAAACTGGGACGACCTAAAAAAAGCAAGTATTTTAAACAGCGACTTCTATTTAGCTGACTTGTTTGTTGATGACAAAGACACTAATAAAATTGAAGACGACTCTTCAATAAGAGATAATCTATTTGTAATTTTTCAAAATCAAGGCTATAAAATTGAGAAGGAAAACATCAAGCAAATGTTTGATGCGACAATCAACATACGAAACAAAGAAACCTATTTGCAATTTTGGAAACGCTACAAACGTCCGCCAATAAAAGAATTTCAGAACTACATTATTGAACGAAGGGATTTACTTGTTCCACAAGACATCAGAGAACGCAAAGGAGCATTTTTTACTCCTCGACAATGGGTAGAACTTTCACAAAAATATTTGTCTGACTTGTTGGGTGAAAATTGGCAAGAAGAATATTATATATGGGACTGTGCCGCTGGCACAGGCAATCTTCTTGCGGGTTTGACCAACAAATACAATATTTGGGCAAGCACTTTAGACCAAGCAGATGTAAAGGTTATGCACGACCGTATTGAACAAGGTGCTATCCTATTAGAAAATCACGTTTTCCAATTCGACTTTTTGAATGATGATTTTTCTAAACTTCCTCAAGGTTTGCAAGAAATTTTGAATGATGAAAAGAAAAGGAAAAAACTTATCATCTATATCAATCCACCTTATGCAGAAGTTTCAAGTAAAGCAGAGAAAGGCAAAGTTGGAGTGAACCTATCAAAGACCCATACAAAGTATAATTCAATATTAGGAACAGCAGGCAGAGAACTATTTGCCCAATTCTTAATCAGAATTTATTCAGAATTTAATGGTGTAATCCTTGCAGAATTTTCAAAGTTGAAAATTCTGCAAGGTTCAGCTTTTTTGAGCCTTAAAGACCACTTTCAAGCGAAGCTTGAGAAAATTTTTTTAGCCCCTGCCGACACATTCGATAATGTAAAAGGACAATTCCCAATTGGCTTTAAAATTTGGAATACAAACAAAAAAGAGATATTTGAAAATGTTGTGGCTGACATTTACGATAAGAACGCCAATTTCATTGGTACAAAGGGGATTTATGCTCTAAACAAAAGCCAATACATTAACAAGTTTATTTCCATTTATAAAACCACCAAAGAAAATAGTATTGGTTTTATGGACGGCATTAATGGAAATGATTTTCAGCATAACAACATCGTTTATGTTTTAAACACTAAAGAACAATTACCAAATCCTCGTGGCATTTGGATTACCAAAGACAATTTAATTCCCGTTTCTATTTATTTTTCAGTTCGTAAAGCAATTGAAGCTAATTGGTTAAACGACCGAGACCAATTTTTAAATCCAAATGAAAATTGGAAAGCGGACAAAGAATTTCAAAATGATTGTTTGACTTTTACTCTTTTCAATAACAATATTCAAATCAAGTTTGGTGTAAATCATTGGATACCATTCACAGAAAGCGAAGTAAACTCGAAAGAAAAATTTGAAAGCAATTTTATGAGTGACTTCATAAAAGGAAAAATTAAATCAGAGCAACAAGCTGACGGCTTGTTTGGTAACAACACGACAAACCACTTTGACATCAATAAACCACGACAATTTTCAACCGAAGCAACAGCAGTTTTTAACGCAGGACTTGAACTTTGGAAACATTACCATTCGCAAGAAAATGTAAATGTTAATGCAAGTTTGTATGACATCAAACTACACTTTCAAGGACGTAGCGACAAAGGAAGAATGAATGCAAAAAGCACAGACGAAAAATACACGGAACTAATGGGCAATTTGCGACAAAAACTAAATTTGCTATCTGACAAAATCGCACCGAAAGTTTACGAATACGAATTTTTGATACGATGAAAAAAACAACTGGTGCTAACAGCACCCTTCCGAATATGCTGAGTTTGTGCAAGCTGCAAATGTTTGTCACAGCGGCATAAATTTATTTCTAAACATTTGCCAGTTCCTTCATCGCTTTTAATTTATTCTCAACTTCGCTGTATACAATAAGAAACAAAACTATGCTTTCAACTGAGCATCCAATATTTCCAAACCCTCTACAAAAGAATGAGGATTATATCCCAACTCTCGTTTTGCTTTACCAATATCAAAACCTGTACGTGGTGGTCGTTTAGCGGCTTGGTTTAACGTATTTGATTTTATTGGCGTAACTAGTGTTTTATCCAAGTGCCAAAAATCAGCTACTTTGTAAACCAATTCCAAAACACTCATTGTTTCTTTACCGGAAAGATGAAAGATACCTGTTGCGTTTTTATCTGCAATTAAAATGCAGCCATCAGCTAAATCTTCAGCCAATGTTGGTGAACGAAACTGATCATCTACCACATTTATTTTTTGTCCTTTTGTTAATGCATCTTTCGCCCAAAGTACAATGTTAGAACGGCTCATATTATCAACAATACCATAAACAATAATGGTACGAGCAATCGCCCATTTGATGGCACTTTTTCCTAAAACTTTTTCTGATTCAAATTTAGAAAGCGCATAATAACTTTGAGGATTTGGTTTATCTGTTTCTAAATATTCACTACCCTTTTCTCCATCAAAAATAAAATCGGTACTCAAATGAATGAATAATGGTTGTTGATTGTCAGTTTTTGATTGTTGAGAAATTACATCCACAAAATTTTGTACTGAAGTAACATTTAATGTCCAACATTCCTCACGTTTAGTTTCACAAGCATCTACATTGGTCATGGCCGCTGTATTGATTATTACATCAGGTTGGTATTTTTTAATAACAGCTTCAACTTCCGATTTATTGGTAATATCAAGTGGTTCGTAAATATAACCTTCTTGTTTTATCAATCGATTAGGACCAACAGAAGTAGCTATAACTTGAATATCCATACGTTTTATTAATGCGTAAACAAGCTTCTGGCCTAACAATCCATTGCTTCCTGTGATTAAAATTTTTTTCATGATTAATAATATTCTTAAGAAGCAAACAGTTCTTTTAGTTTACCAATTTGTTCGGTGGTGCCTAACACAAATAATTTTGCATCAGGAATAATTTTAGTATCGGCACTGGGATTAATGATGTATTCGCCTTGAGCGGTTTTAAAACCAATAATATTTGCGCCTGACCTATTTCGTACTTCCAAATCTTTGATAGTTTTATTTTGATATGCTTCAGAAAGTGTAGCAAATGTAATTTCCTCCAAACGGATATTGTCACCACCTTGTCCCGTAATGTAATCAACAAACTCCATTACATCAGGTTTCATAACAAGTGCAGCCATGTGTGCACCACCCAATTTATCAGGCATGATCACATTATTTGCCCCTGCCAATTTTAATTTTTTATCCGAATTATCTTCTGAAGCGCGACTGATAATTGTTAATTTGGGATTCAACGTACGAGCAGATAACACAATAAATAAATTATCTGCATCAATAGGCAAGGTTGTAATTAATGCTTTAGCTTTTAATATTCCGGCTTTCAGCAACACCTCATCTAATGTAGCATCGCCTTCTAATACCAGATCAGCATATTGATGATTTACAGCAGAAACAATATCTTTCTTCTCTTCGATAACAACAAAACGCGTATTGTGTTTCTTCAACACGTTTGCCGACTGTTTACCATTGCGACCAAAACCGCAAATAATAACATGATTTTCTAATTTTTGAATTGCAGACAAGGATCTATAATTTTTAAAATACTGGTTAAATTCTCCATCAATTACATATTGTGAAATAGAGGTAAGTGCATAAGCAAAAGTACCAAAACTTGTGATAATTAAAAATGCTGTAAATATCTTTCCATTATCGCTTAATGGTTGAACTTCTCGAAAACCAACTGTTGCAACAGTTATAATGGTCATATAAAAAGAATCCAATAAAGAATACCCCTCAATAACTATATAGCCTGCTACTCCAATACAAACGATGAAAAAAATAAGTGCTAGAGGAATATATACTTTTGAGAAATGACGTAAGCCTGACAAGGTGATAAATTATTTAAATGTTAAATTGTTTATCTGCAAAATTCTAAATAATTAAAGATCCCAAACACTTTTTCGTTTGCTGCGATAAGGTTTGAAGTATTTTTTATTTTCGAGAACAAAAGCCATAATAA
The DNA here is from genome assembly GCA_903919535.1 of uncultured Bacteroidota bacterium. Taxonomy (GTDB): domain Bacteria; phylum Bacteroidota; class Bacteroidia; order 2-12-FULL-35-15; family 2-12-FULL-35-15; genus 2-12-FULL-35-15. The sequence goes on from CAIXIP010000267.1 coordinate 22,047, forward strand.
AATACAAGATCACTGGCGAACCAGCTGTAAAAAAAGAAAGATATATAAAATACATTCTAATTTTTGTGGAGTTGATGCCGAGTTTTTTTCCCCACCATTCACAAACGCCAAAAGCTTTGTGCTCAAACCAAGATGTAATTTTATTTATCATTTTTATGTCTTTGTTTAGTCAGCATAAAATTACAAATTTTTTAGCAGATAATTGCCAATCGAACATGTTAAGCATTTCTTTTGATTACAATATTCATTTTTCAATTGTAGCAATGACTGAGTGGAATAGGCATTCTTAACAGGTAATTTCAAAACTGCCCACTTCTTAATGATTGAATTTTGCTCTCCTTTTACTTGTTCAAGAAAATGCAATGCCCTTTCGATGTATTTTTCATCTCCCTTTTGTTTTCCGTAAACAAATAAAAATGGAACAATAGTGTTTATAACGATATTGTTTATGGCCTCATCACCTAATTGTTTTGATTTTAGTGTTGATACTTTATCAAATACATAATGCGTTTCCCAATATTCAGAAACATCAACATATACAATAGTATATA
>CAIXIP010000268.1 GCA_903919535.1 uncultured Bacteroidota bacterium
CATGCCTTGCTGTCATCGCTGCTAAAAGACGCAAGATTCCTGTGTTGAATCTGTAAACACTCAAAACTACATTGGTAAAGTAAAAACTCGTAATACTACAAAAGGTATGGCGATTGGGCGAGTAAACAGCAATAAAAAAGCTCTTGTAACGCTTAAAACAGGCGAGTCAATTGACTTTTACGCAAGTATTTAATTTTTCTAGTAACTATACAGGTTAGTAACCTGTGAAAATAAAAAAACTAAAATGGCTTTAAAAAAATTAAGACCCTTAACCCCTGGGCAGCGTTTTAAATTAGTTAGTGATAACGCTGATATTACTGCTAGTAAACCTGAAAAAAGTTTATTAGTTCCTGTTAAAAAATCCGGTGGCCGTGACAACACAGGAAAAATGACCATGCGCTACATCGGTGGTGGCCACAAACAACAATATCGCATTATCGATTTTAAAAGAGATAAAAGTGGCATACCTGCAACTGTAAAAACTATTGAGTACGATCCTAATCGTACCGCTCGTATTGCTTTGGTTGTATATGCAGATGGTGAAAAGAGATATATTATTGCGCCAACTGGATTACAGGTAGGACAAAAAATTATGTCAGGAAAAGAAGCAATTCCTGAAGTAGGAAATGCACTATTTTTATCTGACATCCCATTAGGTACAACCATTCACAATATTGAATTACGTCCGGGTCAGGGTGCTATCATGGCGCGTAGTGCCGGTTCTTCAGCACAATTAAGTGCTAGAGATGGTAAATATGCAGTTGTAAAAATGCCTTCTGGTGAAACACGTATGGTGTTAGTTACCTGTATGGCTACTGTTGGTTCTGTTTCAAACGCAGATCACAACTTAGAAATAAGTGGAAAAGCAGGTAGAACTCGCTGGCAAGGACGCAGACCGAGAACTCGTCCGGTAGCTATGAATCCTGTCGATCATCCAATGGGTGGTGGTGAAGGAAGAGCATCTGGAGGTCACCCACGCTCACGCAAAGGTTTACCTTCTAAAGGTTACAAAACACGTTATCCGAAAAAGGCTTCGAATAAATATATTATTGAAGGAAGAAAAAAATAATTTAACCTAGTTTAATGGTTCTTCTTTGAAGAATTTCATAACTATAAAACAATAGAAATGGCACGTTCATTAAAAAAAGGTCCTTTTATCGACTGGAAGCTTGAAAAGAAATTATTAGATTTACAAGCATCAGGTAAAAAAACAGTAATAAAAACATGGTCACGTAGATCAATGATTTCTCCTGAATTTGTAGGATTAACAGTGGCTGTTCACAATGGGAACAAATTTATCCCAGTGTATGTAACAGAAAACATGGTAGGTCATAAATTTGGTGAATTTGCACCAACACGAACTTTTAGAGGGCACTCTGGAAACAAAGATAAAGCATCAAAATAAGAATAATTTAAGATTATAATATAACAAAAAATGGGTGTTAGAAAACAAAACGCAGCAGATGCACGAAAAGAGGCAAACAAGAGCAGATATTTTGCTGTCTTGAAAAATTGCCCAACATCTCCCCGTAAAATGAGATTGCTGGCTGACCTTATTAGAGGTAAGGAAGTTTATTTGGCTTTAAATATTTTAAAGTTCAATCCAAAAGAAGCCTCAGAAAGATTAGAGAAATTGTTGACATCAGCAATTTCAAATTTCGAAGCTAAAACAGGGCAACGTCCGGAAGATAGTAATTTGGTAGTTAAAGAAATTTTTGTTGATAGTGCTCTTCAAATGAAGCGTTTAAGAACCGCTCCACAAGGTCGTGCAAACAGGATCAGAAAACGTTCTAACCATGTTACAATTGTTGTAGACAGCAAAAAAGTAGAAATAAAAAAGCAAGAAGAAACTAAATAATAATTTTCAATGGGACAAAAAGCAAATCCAATAGGCTTACGTTTAGGCATCATTAAAGGATGGGATTCAAACTGGTATGGCGGAAAAAATTTCGCTGATAAATTGGTTGAGGATCATAAGATCAGAACTTATTTGAAAGCGCGTTTAGCGAAAGCTAGTATTTCAAAAATTGTGATTGAAAGAACAGTAAAAATTATTACTGTTACAATTAACACATCTCGCCCTGGAATTATTATTGGTAAAGGTGGTCAAGAGGTTGATAAGATTAAAGAAGAATTGAAAAAAATCACTAAAAAAGATATTCAAATTAACATCTTTGAGATAAAACGCCCAGAATTAGATGCACGTTTAGTTGCTGATAGTATTGCTCGTCAAATCGAAGGTCGTATCTCATTCCGTAGAGCCATTAAAATGGCAGTTGCTTCAACAATGAGAATGGGTGCTGAAGGAATAAAGGTGAAATGTTCTGGTCGTTTAGCAGGAGCAGAAATGGCACGTGTAGAAGGATATAAAGAAGGTCGTACTCCATTACACACATTGCGTGCAGATATCGATTACGCTTTAGGTGAAGCGCATACTACTTATGGCCGTATTGGTGTAAAAGTATGGATATGCAAAGGTGAAGTATATGGGAAACGTGATCTTTCACCAAATATTGGAGCTGCTGCTGCAGGTTCAAAAGATGGAAAAGGTGGAGCACCGAAAGGCGGCAACCCTAAGTTCGATAAACGCGGACCAGGTGGACCAAGAAAAGGTGGGAATGATAACAGAAGAAGAGATTCAAAATAATAGTAAAATTAAGATAAGGTTTAATTGAAATAATATATAGATACAATGTTACAGCCTAAAAGAACCAAGTATAGAAAGATGCACAAAATGAAGATGAAAGGCAACGCTAAGCGTGGCGACCAACTTTCATTCGGTTCATTTGGCCTCAAGGCAACTGAAGGGTGCTGGATTACAGCACGCCAATTAGAAGCTGCCCGTGTTGCAGTTACCCGCTACATGAAGCGTGAAGGTCAAATCTGGATTCGTGTTTTCCCTGATAAACCAATTACATCGAAACCGGCAGAGGTTCGTATGGGTAAAGGAAAAGGTGCTCCTGAATATTGGGTTGCAGTTGTAAAGCCAGGTCGTATTATGTTTGAAGCTGAAGGCGTTCCAATGGATATTGCTAAAGAAGCTTTGCGCTTAGCTGCTCAAAAATTACCAGTAACTTCAAAATTTGTTGTTAGAAGAGATTATGCAGCAGAAACGGCTTAATCAATAACTTTAAGAATTAATAAAAAATGAAACAAGCAGATATTAAACAACTTTCAACGAGCGATCTTCGTGAGAGAATTAAAGAAGGAAAAAGCGCTTTAACTAAATTAAAGTTAAATCACGCTGTATCTCCTATTGAAAACCCTGCAAAAATTACAGATAGCAGAAAAACAGTAGCAAGATTACAAACAGAAC
>CAIXIP010000269.1 GCA_903919535.1 uncultured Bacteroidota bacterium
ATCTCCCAAAACGAGATGAGTATCCTAGGAACAATTGCAAACGACCTTTTGATAAAGAAGATTTACCGTTGTTAAAATCAGAAAACAATACAACTGCTTCTATAGAAGAGAAAAAGGAAGAAAATACTGAAGATAAAAAAACAGAAAATAAAGTAGAAGAAACAAAAACAGAGGGCGAGTCTGACAAACCACTTAACACGTTGTTTTAATATGCGAGATAGTACTACTTCTAAAGAGAAAATTTTAAAGAAGATTCGAAAAGCATTAACTCACAAATCTCCTCAAGAAATTGGTGACGTTGATAAAGAATCGGAAATCTTTACTGCATCGGAAGAGCCTTTGGAAATTCAGTTTGCACAGAATTTTTCTGCTCTCAATGGTAAATTTGTTTTTTGTGAAAATGAAGCTGAGTTTATCGAAAGTTTTGATTTTATTGCTAAAGATAACAACTGGGAAAATCTTTTTTGTTTAGAGCCTCAATTAAAGGAAGTATTAAACAAAGGAAAAATAAAATTTTCTGACAAAGAAGAAGACCTGTTAGCTACTGACATAGGATTAACTTATTGTGAATGTTTAATTGCCCGAACAGGAAGCGTAATGATCACTTCTAAACAAGCATCTGGTCGCAGACTCCCTGTTTATGCTAACTTTCATATTGTGATTGCTTATACATCACAATTGGTCCCTGATATTAAAGATGCACTAAAATTCATAAAAGAAAAATACAACAACCAGTTACCATCAATGATTTCGACTATTTCGGGACCAAGTCGTACTGCCGACATTGAAAAAACATTGGTTCAAGGGGCACACGGACCACGAGAAATTTTTGTTTTTTTAATTGACGATGCTCCAATAGCTGACTAAAAATAATCGCTTGTGAATAATTTTTTCAAACGTACACTTACCGCAGGAGCATTTGTTGCAGTTTTGTTAGGCTGCACATTTTATAACCAATATTCATTTTCTATTCTGTTTTTAGTTGTAACTGCTTTGGGACTAATGGAGTTTTACTCTTTAGCAAAAAAAGCAAATTCAAAACCATTAAAAATAATTGGGACAACCATTGGAGCATTATTTTTCATAAGCAATTCTTTGGTTTGTATGAACCTTGTTAAAATACAAGTGTTATTGCTGTTCATCCCACTATTATTTGTTGTATTTCTGGTTGAATTGTTTTTGAAGAAAGACAATCCGTTCACCAATATTTCATTTACTATACTGGGAATACTATATGTTGCACTCCCGTTTTCATTATTGAATTATATTTTAACCTATACCGGAACATACAGCTACCAATTATTGTTTGGGATTTTCTTCATCCTTTGGAGTAACGATTCGGGCGCCTACCTGGCGGGAGTAACGATGGGGAAACATAAAATATTTCCACGTGTTTCACCAAAAAAATCATGGGAAGGAAGTATTGGAGGGTTGCTTGCAAGCTTTTTAGTTGCATATATTATTTCCGGATGGTACACCAGCATCTCTTTTACCGACTGGATGATTGTTTCAGTCATAGTTGTAATATTGGGTACGTTGGGCGATTTTGTAGAATCACTTTTCAAACGCAGTGTTGATATTAAAGATTCAGGGAACATACTTCCCGGGCATGGCGGTATTTTAGACCGTTTTGATAGTTTAATAATGGCAATACCTTTTGTGTTTGCATATTTATATTTGTTGAAATATATGTTTTAAATATTTTGCTTGAATTATATCATACCATTTAATACTTTACTGATTACTTAAGTTCTTTTTTGAATGGATACTTATTCTTCTCTATTTTAGCTATTATGCTTTTACCTATTTGATAATCAAGCTTTAAATTTGAATAAAAAGAGACAAAAATTGATTGTTTGACGATACAAAACAACTATTTAGCGATATCATTTTTTTAAGTACAAATTTTTTATAAATTCGCAGACCTAAAAACAGTTTTCCGCTAAAAAATAAAAGGAAACTTAACATTTAAAATATGACAACAAAAACAAACACAGCCACAGCAGAACAACACGACAGTATGTTTGACGCAGTATTAGCCAGACTTGATGTTGCTGCAAAAATTTATGGTTTATCAGATGACATTGCAAATATTTTAAGAAGTCCGCAAAAACAAGTAAAAGTCAGCATCCCTGTAATGATGGATAATGGCAAACAACAAGTATTTGAAGGATTCCGCACAGTGCACTCAACAGTAATTGGGCCTTCTAAAGGAGGTATTCGTTATGCAATGGATGTTTGTGATGATGAAGTAAAAGCATTATCTGCTTGGATGACCTTTAAATGTGCAGTAGCAAACTTACCATACGGTGGAGCTAAAGGTGGTATCAAATGTGATCCACGCAAAATGAGCGTTGGTGAATTAGAGCGTTTAACAAAAGCATATACTATTGCAATGGCTGATGTATTTGGCGTTGACAAAGATATTCCTGCTCCTGATATGGGAACAAGTGGACGCGAAATGGCATGGTTACTTGATGCATTCAATAAAGTTCACCGTGGAGATTTCCCTGGTGTTGTTACCGGAAAACCTGTTGGTTTAGGTGGTTCATTAGGTCGCGATGCTGCAACAGGACGTGGAGTTATGGTAGCTACTTTAGCTGCTTTAGCAAAAATGAAGTTAGATCCTAAAAAAGTTACTGCTGCTGTTCAAGGATTCGGTAATGTAGGTTCACATGCAGCACGTTTATTAAATGAGCAAGGCATTACTGTTTGTGCTATTGGTGATCATACTGCTACATTCTGGAATGAAAAAGGAATTGATATCCAAGCTGCATTAACGTATGTAAAAAACAATGGTGGTGTATTAAAAGGATTTACCGGAGCTGTTGAAATTAAAAACACTGATTTATTAACTGCAAATGTTGATGTATTAGTACCTGCAGCTTTACAAAATGTAATTACTGAAGAGATTGCACACAGCATTAAAGCAAAATTAATTGTTGAAGGAGCAAATGGTCCAACAACACCTGAAGCAGATGCAATTTTACAAGAGAAAAAAATAATTGTTGTACCAGATATCTTAGCTAATGGTGGTGGTGTAACTGTTTCTTATTTCGAGTGGGTTCAAAATAAATACGGATATTACTGGTCAGAAGAAGAAGTAAATACCAAACATGATGCTTCAATGAATCTTGCATTTGAAAGCGTTTGGAATAACGGACAACAATACAAAACAACAATGCGTATTGGTGCATACATTACAGCTTTGAAAAAAGTTGAATTTGGTATCAAAGCAAAAGGTGTTTTTTAATAAATAGCTTTTTTGAATAAATAAAAACGTCCCGAAAATTTCGGGACGTTTTTATTTATATGAAGTTTTAGTATTATTATCGCTCAGTGAATTCATTCTGAAATGTTTCAGGAGCATTTCAGAAATAAATTCCTTTACTCTTTAATAAATTTAGCATACGAACCATTCACATTTACAAAGTAAACACCTTTTGGTAATTTAGAAACATCAATCATCCCCCTGCCCCCTTCGAAGGGGGACAAAATCACTACTTGCCCAAGCATATTACTTATTGTTAAAGAATAATGCCCTGTTAACTTTTCGCTTGTAACTATTAACTTATCTTTTACAGGATTAGGATAAATTTTCAATTCTCCATTATCAATTGTCAATTCATTAATTCCTACCGGATTTTCACCCCATATTGCAATGCAATTAGCTGTAATGTTGCCCGCTTGTGTGAAGTTGCCACCCACATACAAGCTGCTGTCTTTTGCATACAAAGCCCATACAGCATCATTTGTGCCGCCTCCAACTTCTAGCCAGTTTATGCCATTCCATTCTGCAATGTGTTTAGCAGGTTGACCCAAACCTGTTTGAGTAAATTTACCTCCAGCTATTAATTTATTGTTTACGCTATCTACACATAACACGGTTACCGTATCATTTAAGCCTTCTCCCACCGGTAGCCAATTAGCACCATCCCACTTGGCAATATGGTTGAGTGGTGTAAGGTTATCACCTGATGCAGTAAATTTACCACCGGCATATAACTCACCATTAAAAACAGTTAATGCAAATACCGCATTATTAAAACCGGTGCCTAAAGCCGACCAAGTAGTATCGTTCCAGGCTGCAATGCCACTGTAGGAGCCATAAGGGCTACCATCTATGGAAGTAAAATATCCACCTGCGATTAATTTAGAATTATATTCTGTGAAAGCTAATGCTGGGTGATAATTATAGGGGGGGAAATTACCTGAAAATTGCCCTAGAGATGAGAAGATTGTATCGTTCCATTTCGCAATTCCATAACACATGTGGTTTCCAGATGTGTCAAACGCATTGCCAAAAACCCCCCCCAAGTATAAATTATTGTTGTACTTGCCCATTGTGCCACAACTGCCATTAACTCCAGATGGCTTAGGAGGTGGAGAAATCGGAAACCAGTCAACGCTATCCCATCTAGCAATATCTGATGCTTTATGTTGAGGATCGTTAACCATGCTTCCTCCAGCTCCATCAAAGATGCCACAGGTAAATAATTTTCCACGAAATTCTAAAAGCTCACCACCACCATTTCCACTTGAATCATTGATTTGTCCTGTTATGTTAGTCCAAACACCCAATCCCATTGAGTGCCAGGTTGAACCATCCCATTGTGCTACTCCTCTTGAAATAACATTTCCCGCATATTTAAAATAACCTCCGGCAATAATATTGCCGTTAAAATAATATATACTTGAAACATTGGCGTTTCCAAAAACATTAGACATACCGCTATCCATTGGATACCACTGCTGAGCAAATGTATTTATTAATGAAAGCAAAAATGAGTATATTAATATTATGTATTTCATTTTTTAGAAATAAAGCCCAATACGGTAATCCCCGTATTGGGCTTCTAATTTAATTAATATTCTTTAACTAAAATTAGTTTATCAGAATTAACAACATTCCCATTTGCAAGTATTTGGAATAAATACACGCCATTCAGAATGACAAAAATATTAATATACTAAGTACCTATTTGGGATTATTGATTTACATACATTACTTCTTTAACGGCTTTAATAACACGAGCTATATTTGGCAAAGACGCATCTATTAATGTTGGTGCATATGGTAATGGAACATCTGCTGTGGTAACACGAAGAATTGGTGCATCTAAGTGATCAAAAGCTTCCTTTTGCACTTTGAATGCAACTTCAGTAGCTATTGAACCTAATGGCCAAGCTTCTTCAACGATAACTAAACGGTTTGTTTTTTTTACAGAAGAAATAATAGTTGCATAATCAATTGGGCGAATGGTTCGTAGATCAACTATCTCAACGCTAATACCTTCTTTTTCTAATTCAACAGCTGCACCAATTGCTTGTTTGATAATTTTACCAAATGAAACAATGGTAACATCTGTTCCTTCACGTTTAATTTCTGCAACACCAATAGGAATAAGATATTCCCCTTCAGGGACTTCTCCTTTTTCACCATACATCTGTTCGCTTTCCATAAAAATTACAGGATCATTATCACGAATAGCTGATTTCAAAAGACCTTTTGCATCATATGGATTTGAAGGCACAACTACTTTTAATCCCGGACAGTTTGCATACCAATTATCAAACGCCTGTGAATGTTGCGAACTAAGCATTCCGGCTGATGCGGTTGCACCACGAAAAACGATAGGGACATTAAATTGTCCGCCACTCATACTCATCATTTTTGCAGCAGAATTTATTATCTGATCAATTGCAACGAGTGAAAAATTAAAAGTCATAAATTCAACTATTGGTCGTAAACCGTTCATTGCAGCACCTACCGCAATACCTGTAAAACCAAGCTCGGCAATTGGTGTATCTATTACTCGTTTTTCACCAAATTCAGCAAGCATTCCTTTACTTACTTTATACGCACCATTGTATTCGGCAACTTCTTCACCCATCAACAATACTTTTTCATCTCTGCGCATTTCTTCGTTCATTGCTTCACGCAATGCTTCACGAAACTCAATTGTTCTCATTTTTTTTGATTTTATTGATTGCAAATTTAACCATTTTATGATTAATATCATTTTAATAAATTTTGTTCTCAAAAAATATTAAGACTGTTGGAAATACCATATTTTTACACCCGTTCAAAAACATAATAATCGTGGAAAACAATCAATTCGATATAATCATAGTTGGCGGAGGAATAGTTGGATTAGCATCTGCTTATAAGATCAATCTAAAATATCCAAATAAGAAAATATTGGTTCTTGAAAAAGAAAAAGAGGTAGCTGCTCATCAAACAGGTCATAACTCAGGAGTTATTCACTCGGGGATGTATTATAAGCCAGGTTCTTACAAAGCAAAAAATTGCGTGGATGGCCGTAGAGAACTTGTTGCTTTCGCTAAAGAACATAAAATACCTCATGATATTTGCGGAAAAGTAGTGGTTGCAACCGATGAATCGGAATTAGCACACATGAATAAAGTGCTGAATAATGGTATTGCTAATGGTGTGGAAGGAATTGAAAAAATTAATTCACAACAAATAAAAGAAATTGAACCGTTTTGTGAAGGTATTGAAGGATTATGGGTGCCATGCACTGGCATCATAGACTATGCTGATGTTTCAAGAAAATATGTAGAGTTGATACAATCGAAATTTCAAGGAAGTAAAGTACTTACTGAACATGAAGTAACTGCATTTGAAAAACACGAAGGTTATACCGATGTAATCACACCAAAAGGAAAATTCAGAGGAACATATATTATTACTTGTGCCGGTTTGCAAAGTGATAGAATTGCAAAAAAAGAAGGAGCAAAAATCGACACTGCAATTGTTGGTTTCCGTGGCGATTATTATGATTTGAGCGATAAAGGGAAAAACAAAGTGAAGAATTTAATTTATCCTGTTCCAAACGCAAAATACCCATTTCTTGGAGTGCACTTTACACGAATGATAAAAGGCGGAACAGAATGCGGTCCAAATGCAGTATTTGTATTTAAAAGAGAGGGATATACAAAAACTGATTTCTCTTTCAAAGACACTGCAGATGCACTTTCTTATGGTGGCACTTGGAAATTTTTTGCCAAGAATATGAAGTTCGCCATGGATGAATATCATGGTGCATTTTCAAAAACATTTTTCTTAAAACGCTTACAGAAACTGATTCCTTCTTTACAGATGGATGACTTAAAACCTGGTCGCGCTGGGGTACGAGCGATGGCACTTGCTCCAGAAGGAAATATGATTGATGATTTTAAAATTGAAGTAAATGGAAATGCGATACATGTATTAAACGCTCCATCACCTGCAGCAACAGCTTCATTAGCTATTGGAACAGCTATTCAAGAAATAGCTAGTGAACATTTCCAATTAGGATAATTGATTATTATATTCATCATCTAATCAAAAATTCGCTTTTTTGTCGACATTTTATTATATTTGATGTATGAATAAAGGTAAACTCATCGAAACTTCTATTTCAATTCTTTCCATAAATGATTATGGCGTTGCCGAAATGCATTTTAAAGACCATGTAACAATGGATATTCCTGAGCAAATGGATCACCTTAAAGGAATAATCAATCTCACTAAAAACCATCCAACACCCTTTATCATTACTGCTGGAGAGCATGTTGTTTTTACTAAAGAAGCAAAAGAAAACGCTCCAGTCATTGAAGAAAAATCACCCGTATGTGCCTCAGCTATTGTAGTTGAAAACTTAGCATACCGTTTACTCGCTGATTTTTTTATCAAAATGCAAAAACCGAAAACCCCTTACAAAACATTTACCAGCAAGGATAAAGCTATTGAATGGTGCAAACAATTTGTGACGCCTAATCCACATTTATAAATTGTTATTTCTACAACTCCAATTCTATTCAAATTTTCTTGCACACCGCTTATCGAAACAAAATACCTCCTATCATTTCTATTTTTGAATCCTGACAAATAATTTTACATTTACAAAAAATCTAAATTTCTATTATGAAAAAGTCAATTGTATTAAGAATTTTTGCTTTAGCGGTAGTGCTATTTTTTACAAACTTTTCAGGTAATTATGCCCAACAAGTTGCTAAAACCTATAACTATGAATCGGCTCCAAATGACCCTTTAAAAGCCAGAATTTACAAACTCGACAATGGATTAACGGTCTATATGACTGTATACAAAAATGCACCTAGAATACAAACATACATTGCAACTCGTGCTGGAAGTAAAAATGACCCTAAGGATGCAACAGGCTTAGCTCACTACTTAGAACACATGTTGTTTAAAGGAACTGATAAATACGGCAGTAAAGATTATTCGAAGGAAAGAGTGGAACTCGATAAAATTGAATCACTTTATGAAGTATACAGACGAACTTCTGATACAACAAAACGCAAATTTATTTATCATCAAATAGATAGCGTTTCGGGATACGCATCCACATTAGCAATTGCGAACGAGTACGACAAAATGCTATCAACAATAGGAGCAAAAGGCACAAATGCATACACTTGGTTAGAACAAACAGTTTACGTGAATGACATACCCTCCAACCAGCTTGACAATTGGACTACCATTGAATCAGAAAGATTTAGCAATCCAGTGATGCGTTTGTTTCACACAGAATTAGAAGCTGTTTATGAAGAAAAAAACAGAGGGTTA